>NZ_JBFTER010000009.1:0-77941 GCF_047229345.1 Cellulomonas jepli
GAGGGCGCCCGCGCCGGCGGGGAGGACGCTCGCGCCGGCGGGGAGGACGCCCGCGGCGGCGCCGGGCCCCCGGTCGAGGCGGTCCGCGGTCCGTTCGCTCGCGGCGATGTCCTCGCCGACGCCGCCCCGGAGGTAGCCCGCGGCGCCGTAGCACCGCAGCAGCAGGCGGTCGACCGCCGTGACCGCGCGGTGCAGCGCGGTGACGTGCTGGGCTGCGTCCGCTGCGTCCGCCGCGTCCGCCGCGTCGGCCGCGTCCGCCGCGTCCGCCGCGTGCGCGCCCGCGTCCACCCCCACCTCGACGGGTCCGCCCGGTCCGCCGGGGCCGCCCGAGCCGTCCGGGTCGTCGTGGTCCGGCCGGCCGGCGAGCACGAGCGTGGCCGCCGCGTCGACCTCCAGGTGCGTCGTCAGGGCCTCGACGAGCTGGGTCTTGAGCACGGGCTGGAGCAGCAGCGTCGACCCGCCGCTCGCGCGCGTGCGCAGGTGCGCGACGGTGAGGTCGCGCAGCCGCTCGCTCGCGCCCAGCCGCGCCCCGAGCAGCGTGAGGGCGTCCGGCGCGTCGCCGAGCTCGCGCAGCGCCGCCACCGCACCGTCGCGGCGGGCGAGCGCCCGGGCGCCCGCGTACGTGAGCGTCATCCCGCGAGCGAGCCGAGCAGGGCGCCGTGCACCGAGCCGACGAGCGGGTCGGCCTCGAGGACGAGCGTGCGCGCACCGGGTCCGGGCCGGGCGTCGCGGGCCAGCCGCTGCCAGACCCCGCTGCACGGGAAGCCGGGGTCCGCGTGCAGCGCACCCGCGAGCGGCAGCCGGTCGAGCCACGCCGGGTCGATCCCCGCCCCGGCGACGACGTGCACGGGCGCGGGGTCGTCGGGCGTCAGGTCGGCGTGCACGTCCGCGACGGCATCCGCCCACGCGGTTCCGTCCGCGCGGCGCAGGCCCGAGCGGTGGGCGAGCCGCAGCGCGGGGGCCTGCGTGCGCTCGAGCAGGAGCACCACGGCGGCGTCGCCGGCGAGCTCCTGCAGCGGCGAGCGCGTCGTCGTGTACGGCAGCACGTGCTGGTCGACGACGACGACCGCGGCGCGCTCGAGGCCCTGCCGCTCCGCGAAGACGTCCGCGAGCCGCAGCGCGCTGAACGGTGCGAGGGACCCCTGGTCCGAGACGCCGAAGGACGCGCCGACGCCGCCGACCGCCTCGCCGGCGGAGATCGTCGCGATGTCCGAGAGCGCGAGGTCGGGCACGACGTGCGCGAGCACGAGCAGGTCCAGCCGCCGGCCCCCGAGCACGTCGGCGAGCACCGCGGCGGCCATGTCGGCGTAGGCGTGCCCGCGGGCGTCGCGCAGCCGGTCGCCGTCGAGGTCGATCCCGACGGCCGGGACCGCGGCCTCGAGGAACGTCCGCGTCGCCTCGTCGTGCTCGCGCGTCGGCGACCCGAAGGTCCGGGCGGCGACCGCGGTCACCGCGAACCGTGCGACGTGGCCGCGCGTGCCCGCCGGGGACGGTCGCGGCGGCGTCATCGTGTACACGCTCAGCCCGCCCGCTGGTCCGTGAGGAAGTCGCGCAGCGTCCCGACGGTCGCGAAGTCCTTCATCTCGAGGTTCTCCATGTCGAGCTCCAGGTCGAGGGACTCCTCGAGGACCATGAGCAGGTCGAGGACGCCGGTCGAGTCGAGCCCGATCTCCTGGAACAGCGACGTCTCGGCGCTCACCCCGGTCACCGGGCGCTCGAGCACCTCCTCGAGCGCGGCGACGACGGCGTCCAGGACGGGGTCGGGCGCGGCGTCGGTCGTCGGGGCGGTCGTGTCGGCGGGGCCGGCGAGCGTGGTCATGGGGGTCCTTCCGGAGCGGGCGGGCGTCGACGCCGGGTGGCGCCGACGCGGCGGGGGCGGGAGCGGTCAGGGCCGGGCGGGCTCGTGCGCCGGGCTCGACGCCCCGATGTCGACGAGGCGCTGCGGGCCGAGGAGCGAGTCGACGGTGTCGGCCTCGCGGACGAGGTGCGGGACACCGTCGAGGACCAGGACCTCCGCCGGGTACCCGTGGCTGAGGAAGAGCACCGGCGAGGCGGTCGGGCCGTAGGCGCCGGAGCGCAGCACCCCGACGAGGTCGCCGGTGCGCAGCGGCGGGAGGTCGGCCTTCCTCGCGACCACGTCGTTCGGCGTGCACAGCGGCCCGGTGACGTTCCACGCCTCGAGCGGCTCCGCGGTCGTCCGGCTCACGAGCGCGACGGGGAAGTTGCGCTTGACGAACGAGCCGATCCCCACGGCCGCCATGTGGTGGTTGGTGCCGCCGTCCGCGACCGCGAACCGCTCGCCGCGCGACGTCTTCGTGTACCGCACGCGCGTCACGTAGGTGCCCGCGTGCGCGGTGAGGTACCGGCCGAGCTCCATGAGGATGCGGGTCCCGGGCCGCCGGGCCGCGAACTCCTCGACCACCGGGTTGAGGAGCGCCGCGAGCTCGTCGACGTCGAGGTCCGTCTCGCCGTCGAAGTACGCGACCCCGAGCCCTCCGCCCACGTCGACCGTCTCGAGCGGGAACCCGTGGTGCTCGGCGACCTGCTCGGCGAGCGCGAGGATGTTCCGGGTGTTCTCGGCGACGGCGGCGGCGCTGAGGATGCGCGTCCCCATGTAGACCTGCACCCCCGCGAGGTCCACGTGGGGGTGCGCCGGCCCGAGGGGCGGCCCGTCGAGCAGCTGGACGTCGTCGATGCCGAACTGGCGCGGCTTGCCGCCCATCGTCAGCCCCGAGCCCTTCACGGAGAAGCTCGGGTTGAGGCGCAGCAGCACGCGTGCGCGGCGGCCGTGCTCCGCCGCGAGGTCGTCGATGAGCGCGAGCTCCTCGAGCGACTCGCAGACGATCGCGTGGATCCCGGCGTCGAGGCACGCCACGAGCTCGTCGCGGCTCTTGCCGGGACCGAGGAAGAGGATGTCGCGCGCCTCGGTGCCGGCCAGGAGCACGGTGCGCAGCTCCGCGAGCGAGGACACCTCGGCGCGTGCGCCGTGCGCGTGCAGCACCGCGTACACCGACACGTTGGGGTTGGCCTTGAGCGAGTAGAACACCTCGACCCGGGGGTGCAGCGCCGCGAGCAGCGTCGTGAGCGTCTCGCGCAGCACGTCGCCGTCGTACACGTAGCAGGGCGTGCCGAACGTGCGCGCGATCTCGTTGACCGAGACGCCCTGCACGACGAGCTCGGTGCCCGTCGGGACGGCGGTGGTGAGGGTCATGCTGCTTCCTCCAGGAGGGCGAGCGCGGCGCCGACGCGGTGGTCGAGCCGGTCGAGGTGGTCGACGTCGCGGCCCACGACGAGCGTGTAGAGCCGCCCCGTCGCGGGCCGGCCGAGGTCGTCGGCGGTGCGGGCCGCGAAGGCGGCGTTGACGGTCGCGAAGTTGTGCACGACGACGCCCGTGCCGGTGCTCGGGTCGTACCGGTCGGCGCCGAGCGCCGCACGGACGGCCCGGTAGTCGACCGGCTCGTGCGAGCGCACCGTGAAGTGCCGGGCGAGCACGACGGCGCCCTCGCGCACGAGGCGCTCCTGGAGCGGCAGCTGGTACGTCGACATGTTGCTGCGGGCGTTGATCTCGAGCAGCGGGTGCAGGGTGCCGTCCGTCAGCGTGATCGCGTCGATGCCCACGACGCCGTAGAACCCGTCGGTGGCGAGCGCGGCACCGACGGCGGCGCCGGTCGAGGTGAGCTCGGCGACGTGCGCGGGGTCGAGGTGCGCGGGGAAGCGGTGGCCGCGGTGGACCCCCTGCTCGGTGAGCGCCTCCTTGACGAAGTCGAGCTCGACGGAGCCGTCACGGCCGACCGTGAGCTGGTAGTTCAGGTCGCGGCCCTTGTCGAGCCACCGCTCGAGGCAGAACGCCAGCCGGCCGTCGGCCGCCCGCGAGGACACGAGCCGCGCGACCCGCCGCAGCCGCTTCTCGTCCTCGACGACGGCGATGCCCTTCCCGCTGACGCCGAACGCCTCCTTGACGACGAGCGGGCCCTCGGCGAGCAGCGGCGCCGCGGCGTCCACGGCGGCCTCCCACTCGTCGACCGTGCTGCACGCCCAGCCCTGCGGCTGCCGGATGCCGTGGGCGTCGGCGAGGCGCCGGCTGTAGACCTTGGAGTTCACGCGGCGCACGAGGTCGGGCGGGGGAGCGGCGAGCGGGAGGCCCGTGGCATGCGCGAGCCGGGCCTCGACGTCGGACACCCCGTGCGCGAGGAGCTGGTGACCGGACCCGCGCAGCGCACCGAGCGCGGCGACGACGGCCGGGTCGTCGAGCGCGTCCTGCGTGACCGACCGCTCGGGGTGGTTCGTCGCCACGACGACGGTCGGCAGGTCGAACCCGAGGTCCGCGAGGTCCTCGAGGAACCCGGGGTCGGGGGCGTCCTTGACCACGACACGGTCGCCGGACGTGCCGAGCAGCAGCGCGAGCTCGTCCAGCCGGTTGACGACGGCGGTGCCCGAGGCGGCGGCCAGCCGCGGCAGCGTGACCTCGCCGCGCGCCCACTGCTGCTCGACCTCGAAGTTGCCGAGCAGCACGAGCGGGGTGCCGGGGTCGCCGGTGACGGCGTTCCTGAGCCGGGTGGTGAAGGGTGGGGTCGTCATCGGGGGTCGGCTGCTCTCAGTGGCGGAAGACGGCGGCGGAGAACGTCGCGCCGAGGCCGACGGACGTCATGAGGTAGTGGTCGCCGGGCTCGAGGCGGCCGACGTCGACGGCCGTGCGGTAGTTGAGGAACGTGTCGGCGCCCCAGCAGTGCGCCGTCTCGGCGATGTTCTCGGTGACGACCTGGTCGCGGCGCAGCCCGAGGTTGCTCGCGGTGCGCAGGCACAGCATCTTGCTGATGTTGTGCGGCAGGTACAGCGCGAGGTCGTCCGCGGTCAGGCCGGCCGCACCGAGGGCCGAGTCGATCACCGCCGCGAGCGACGACCCGTAGACGGCCCCGAAGGCGGCGACGGCGTCGGGGCCCATCGTGAGGCCCGAGCCCGGGATGGGCTCGATCGAGGCGCTGTACCCGAGGAGCACGTCGCGGTCGCCGTGGGCGGCGACGAGCACCGCCGCGGTGGCCTCGCCGAGCACCGCCATGCCGGGGATGAGCTGCCCGACGGTCCCGTGCGTCTTCTCCCCGACGAGCACCAGCGCGAGGGCCCGCGGGTCGGGGTCGGCGGCGAGGAGGGCACCCGCGGTGTCGATCGCGAGCAGCCCCGCGGCGCACGCCTGCTCGGTCAGCGCGAAGACCTCCGCGTGCTCGAGGCCGAGCGCCTGCGTGACCTCGCGCAGCGGCGAGTGCGGGTAGGGCGAGGCGGAGCGCACGGTGCGGGGACGCAGCACGTACCGGACGCGGTCCTCGCAGCCGGCGAGGCCGGTGAGCTTGGTCGCGGCGCCGAGGAGGATCTGCGCCTCGGACTGGTCGGGGTCGAAGCACACCTGCTCGTAGCCGAAGGCGCGCGAGTAGCGGCGCAGGTCCTGGTCGGAGATGCCGAGCGCCTCCTGGCGCTGTGCGAGCGGCACCTGCCGGGGCAGGTACGTCGCGACGTCGACGATCGCGGTCATGCGTCGGTCCCCCGGTCGGTCGTGGTCGGCCTTCGGGGCAGACGCTACGAACGCGCCTTGACAGACCGCTGACCACTGACTGACGAACCGGTGACGTCACCTCCGGGGGTGGGGCGACCCGCCCGGTGCGGGCCCGGAAGGGCGCCTCAGGCCACGCGGGTGCCCCGCGCGAGGGTGCGCTGCGGGATCCGCAGCCGCCGCACGGCGAGCGCGACGCCGGCCGCGCCGAGCAGCAGGTTCGCGGCGAGCCCCCACGGCCACACCGCGCTGTCGTCGATGTCGCGCTCGGCGACGGGCGAGACGTACGACTCGCCGCTCTCCTGACCCGTCCAGCAGCGGTCCTGCTCCGGGGCGGGCCCGGCGCGCAGCGCCCGGACGCCCAGGCGGATGCCGCCGAGCAGGTCGAGACCGATCGACGCGTCGTCCCGCTCGGCCGCGGGGGCGGCGTCCGCGACGACGACGAACGGGTTGATCGCGAGCAGCCACCACGTGCGCTCGGTGTGGCTCACGTACTGGGTCTGCGTCTCCCAGACGCACTCGGGCACGCGCCCGTCCTCCCAGTCGTACGTGCTCGGCACGGTCCAGACGCGCACCTCCTGCGGCTGGTTCGACACCGCCGGGATCGTCAGGCCGAACACGAGCAGGCTCAGCACGGTGAGCCCCGCGACCGCGAGGTAGGTCAGCACCGCGGAGCCCGCCGAGCGCGCGGTGAGCGCCGAGAAGCCGAGGCCGATCGCGCAGACGCCCGCGAGCAGCAGCGCGAGCACCACGAGGCACACGACGACGCTGAGCACCGGGGTGCCGCCCGCGGCGAGGCCGGCGACGAGGAACGGCACGCTCACGACGAGGAACGCGAGCGCCGCCGTCCAGGACGCGAGCAGCTTGCCGAGCACGATCTCCGCGGGGGACAGGAGCGTGACCTGCAGGATCGCGAGCGTGCCCGCCGAGCGGTCGCCGTTGATCGCGGTCGCGCTCAGCGTGGGCGCGACGACGAGGCCGAGGAACAGCACGAAGAACACGACGAGCCCGAAGATCGCCGGCCCGAGCGGCTCCTGCTCGATGCCCGTCCCGGACGACACCGACGCCATCGCGGCCCACGCGAGCGCGGTGATCGCGCCCACGACGAGGAACCACACGAGCAGCGCGATCTTCCAGCGCGTCGAGCGCACGCGCTGGCGCAGCTCGAGCGTCGCGACGGTCCGCACGCCCTGCCACGTGACCCGCCAGGTGCCGGGTCCGGAGGGGCCGCCGGGCGCGGCGGGGACGGGTGCGGGTGCGTCGGGGACGGCCGCGCCGCCGGTCGTGACCGTGCTCATCGTCGCTCCTCGTCCAGCGTCAGGTAGGCCTGCTCGAGCGCCCCGCCCGCGGGCGCGAGGGACACGATCGGGACGCCCGCGGCGACGGCGTCGCGCACGAGCCGGGCGGCGCCCTCGTCGCCGTCGACGTCGAGCAGCACGCTCCCCGGGTCGGGGGCGCCGGGCTCGGGCGGCTCGAAGCCCGTCGGGGGCTCGGCGGCGTCGTCGGGCGTCCACGCGGCGCCGACCGACGTGAGCCACGTGGTGAGCGCCGTGCGGGAGAGCGCGCGCACCCGCCACGGGCGCCGGCTGCCCGGTGCCGTGAGGACCTCGGGCGTCACGGTGCGTCCGCGCGAGAGGAACACGGCGTCGTCCACGAGCTCGTCGAGCTCCGAGAGCACGTGGCTCGACACCAGCACGGTCGTGCCGCGCTCCGCGAGCGAGCGCAGCAGGACCCGCAGGTCGACACGGCTGCGCGGGTCGAGGCCGCTCGCCGGCTCGTCGAGCAGGAGCACGTCGGGGGAGTGCACGAGCGCTCGTGCGAGCCCGAGGCGCTGCTTCTGGCCGCGGGACAGGACGCTCGCGGGCCGGTCGGCGTACTCGGTGAGGTGCACGGTCTCGAGCAGCTCGGCGGCACGCGCGCGGGCCGGCGCCGGGGGGATCCGGTAGGCGGCGGCGAACGTCAGCAGGACCTCGCGCGCCGTGAGCGAGTCCCACGTGCCGAACGCGTCGGGCATCCACCCGGTGCGGGCGCGCGCCGCGACGCCGTCGGTCACCGGGTCGTGGCCGCCGACGCGCACGTGCCCGGAGTCCGGCACGAGGAGCCCGGCGAGCACGAGCAGCAGCGTCGTCTTGCCCGAGCCGTTGGGGCCGATGAGCGCCGTCACGCGCCCGGGCCGGGCCTCGAACGAGACGCCGTCGAGCGCGCGCACCGCACCGAACGCGCGGTGCACGTCGTGCACGACGACGCCCGTGCGCCCGAGCGGGCCGCCCGGCACGGGCTGGCTGGGGTGCGGCGCGGCAGGTGGGAGAGCGGCGTCTCCCGCGGTCAGCGACATGACGGTCACGCTAGGGCAGCGGCCGGGGCCGCCGGGCGCGGACGCTGTGCACATCCTGTGCGCGCCGCGGAGCGGTACGGAGGCTCCACCCGGACGGCGGTCCCGCCATGCGAAATCGCGACGGTCCGTCCACCGGACCGATCTACACTCGCCCCGTCCTGTCCGGCAGCGGTGCGTCCGCCCGCACCCCGCCCCGCCGGGCGCCGCCGGCCCTCGCCGTCGACCGCCCCCGTCGACTCCCCCGGAGCACACCCCGTGGCCCTCATCGTGCAGAAGTACGGCGGCTCGTCCGTCGCCGACGCGACCAGCATCAAGCGCGTGGCGAAGCGGATCGCGGAGGCCAAGCGCGCCGGCAACGAGGTCGTCGTCGTGGTCTCCGCCATGGGGGACACCACCGACGAGCTCATCGACCTCGCGAACCAGATCACGCCGCTGCCGCCGTCGCGCGAGATGGACATCCTGCTGACCGCGGGCGAGCGCATCTCGATGTCGCTGCTCGCGATGGCCATCGCCAACCTGGGCGTCGAGGCGCAGTCGTTCACCGGGCAGCAGGCCGGGGTCATCACCGACACCGCGCACGGCAAGGCCCGGATCATCGACGTCACGCCGAGCCGCATCCGCGCGACGCTCGACGACGGGTCGGTCGCGATCGTCGCCGGCTTCCAGGGCGTCACGCAGCACACGAACGACGTGACGACGCTGGGCCGCGGCGGCTCGGACACGACGGCGGTCGCGCTCGCGGCGGCGCTGGGCGCGGACGTCTGCGAGATCTACACGGACGTCGACGGCGTGTTCAGCGCGGACCCGCGCATCGTGCCGAGCGCCCGCAAGCTCGACCGGATCAGCTACGACGAGATGCTCGAGATGGCGGCGAGCGGCGCCAAGGTGCTCGTGCTGCGCTGCGTCGAGTACGCGCGCCGCTACGGCGTGCCCGTGCACGTGCGCTCGTCGTTCTCGGGCCACACCGGAACACTGGTGACGAACAGTCCCGCCGAGGGACCCGAAGGAGAAGGCCAGATGGAGCAGCCGATCATCGCGGGCGTCGCGCACGACCGCAGCGAGGCCAAGGTCACGGTCGTCGGCGTCCCCGACGTGCCGGGCAAGGCCGCGCGCATCTTCCACGTCGTGGCGGCCTCGGGCGCGAACATCGACATGATCGTGCAGAACGTCTCGGCCGCCGCGACGGGCCGGACGGACATCTCGTTCACGCTCCCGCAGTCCGACGGGGCCGCGGCGATCACGGCGCTGACCGAGCAGCAGGGCGAGATCGGCTTCGCGTCGCTGCAGTACGACGACGCGATCGGCAAGCTCTCGCTCATCGGGGCGGGCATGAAGTCGCACCCGGGCGTCTCGGCGAAGCTCTTCGAGGCGCTCTCGGACGCCGGCATCAACATCGAGATGATCTCGACCTCGGAGATCCGCATCTCCGTCGTCACGCGCGCGGAGAGCCTGGACGACGCGGTGCGCGCCGTCCACACCGCGTTCGAGCTGGACTCCACCGAGGACGAGGCCGTGGTCTACGGCGGGACGGGGCGTTGACCATGAGCGAGACCCAGGGGAACGGCCTGCGCGTCGGCGTCGTCGGCGCGACCGGGCAGGTCGGGGCGGTCATGCGCCGCCTGCTCGAGGAGCGCGACTTCCCGGTCGCCGAGATCCGCTTCTTCGCCTCCGCGCGCTCGGCGGGCACGACGCTGCCGTGGAAGGGCACCGACGTCGTCGTCGAGGACGCCGCGACGGCCGACCCCACGGGGCTCGACATCGCGCTGTTCTCCGCCGGGGGTGCGACGTCCAAGGCGCAGGCGCCGCGGTTCGCCGCCGCGGGCGTCACGGTCATCGACAACTCGTCGGCGTGGCGCATGGACCCCGACGTGCCGCTCGTCGTGTCCGAGGTCAACCCGGACGCGATCCGTGAGGCGCGCAAGGGGATCATCGCGAACCCGAACTGCACGACGATGGCCGCGATGCCGGTGCTGCGCGTGCTGCACGAGGAGGCCGGCCTGCAGCGGCTGATCGTCTCGACGTACCAGGCGGTCTCGGGCAGCGGGCTCGCGGGCGCCGAGGAGCTCGACTCGCAGGTGCGCGCGGTGCAGGACCAGGACACGGTGGCCCTCGTGCACGACGGCCGCGCGGTGACCTTCCCGGACCCGCAGAAGTACGTCGCGCCGATCGCGTTCAACGTGATCCCGCTCGCAGGGAACCTGGTCGACGACGGCTCGCACGAGACCGACGAGGAGCAGAAGCTCCGCAACGAGTCCCGCAAGATCCTCGGCCTGCCCGAGCTGCTGGTCTCGGGCACGTGCGTGCGCGTCCCCGTCTTCACCGGGCACTCGCTGTCGGTCAACGCCGAGTTCGCCCGCCCGCTCTCGCCCGAGCGCGCGCGCGAGCTGCTCACCGGCGCACCGGGCGTGGAGCTCGCGGACGTCCCGACGCCGCAGCTCGCCGCGGGTGCCGACCCGTCGTTCGTCGGCCGCCTGCGCCAGGACCCGGGCGTGCCCGAGGGTCGCGGCCTGGCGCTGTTCATCTCCAACGACAACCTCCGCAAGGGTGCCGCGCTCAACGCGGTGCAGGTCGCGGAGCTCGTCGCGGCGGGGCTGCGCACGGGCGTCTGACCGCCCGCACCCCAGCGTCTCCGGAGGCCCGGTCCACGTGTGGACCGGGCCTCCGTGCGTCCGTGACCGCCCGTCGGGGCAGGACCCCTTGTGCCCGCGCCGGTCCTGTGGTTCATTAGTCCAGTAACGAACCACCAGACCAGAGACGAGGGGGCGGACGCCGTGTTCGATGGCCGGGACCCCATCTACCTGCAGATCGCCGATCAGATCCGCAGCAGCATCCTCGACGGGACGCTGCAGGAGGAGGAGCAGGTCATGTCCACCACGCAGTACGCGACGACGTACCGCATCAACCCGGCGACCGCCGCGAAGGCGTTCGCCGAGCTCGTCGACGAGGGCGTGCTCTACAAGCGCCGCGGCGTCGGGATGTTCGTCGCGACGGGCGCCCGCAGCGCGCTCCAGGCCGACGGGCGCGAGCGCTTCTTCGCCGAGGTCGTCGACCCGGTCGTCGACCAGGCGCACGTGCTCGGCATCGAGGTCGCCGACGTCGTCAAGCGCATCGAGGACCGCGCGGCCCGGCTCGGTCCCGACGGTGCGGCCCGCGGCGTCGCCCAGGGAGGTGCCCGGTGAGCGGCTTCGGCGTGCAGGTCCGCGACCTCACCGTGCGCTACGGCGACGACACCGCGGTCGACGGGCTCACCGTCGACATCCCGGCCGGCTCGATCACCGGGCTGCTCGGCCGCAACGGCTCGGGCAAGACGACCCTCCTGTCCACGCTCGCGGCGTTCCGGCGCCCGACGTCGGGCCAGGTGCTCGTCGACGGCGAGGACCCGTGGGAGAACGAGCGCGTCATGGCCGGCACGTGCCTGATCCGCGAGAGCGGCGACGTGCTCGCCGACGAGAAGCTGTCCGCGACGCTCGACTTCGTCGAGCAGGCCCGCCCGCACTTCTCCCGCGACCTCGCCGAGCGGCTGCTCGACACGTTCGAGCTCCACGCGAAGGCCAAGCAGAGCAAGCTCTCGCGCGGCAAGAAGTCGGCGTTCGGCGCCGTCGTCGGGCTCGCGAGCCGGGCCGAGCTCACGATGCTCGACGAGGTCTACCTCGGCATGGACGCACCGTCGCGGTACTCGTTCTACGACGCGCTGCTCGCCGACTACGTCGAGCACCCGCGCACGATCGTCCTGTCGAGCCACCTCATCGAGGAGATCGAGCGGCTCTTCGAGCACGTCGTCGTGATCGACCACGGCACGCTGCTGCTCGCCGAGCCCGCCGACGAGCTGCGCACGCGCGGCCTGACCGCGACCGGCCCGTCCGACGCCGTCGAGCGGTTCGCCGCCGGGCGCACCGTGGTCGGGCGCCAGCAGCTCGGCCGCACCGCGCAGGTCACCCTGTTCGGGCCGCCGGCCGGCGACGACGACGCGCGCGCGCGCGACCTGGGCGTCGAGCTCGGGCCCGTGGACCTGCAGGACCTGTTCGTGCACCTGACGGCCCGCGGCGGAGCGGCGGGTGGCACCGCCGCCGACGCATCGTCCGACGACTCCGCCGCTCCCACCGGGTCCCTGACCGGCACCGGCGCGACCGGCTCCGACCCGACCGTCACGGAGGTCCCGCGATGAGCACCACGACCCTCGCCCGCCCGGCCGTCCGCCGCCGGACCCCGACGGCCCGGACCGCGCGGCACCTGCTCACGATGCTGCTGTACCTCGCGGTGTGGTTCTGGGGCATCGCGGTCGTCGTCCTGACGGTCGCGATCCTGCTGGTCGACCGGTTCGGGGACGTCACGACGAGCGTCGTGCAGTTCGCGCGGCAGGGCGGGATCTGGTTCCCCTTCTCGCTCACGATCATCATCGCGACGACCTACCTCCCGACGCACGTCGCCGCGGGGATGACCCGCAGGGCGTTCGCCACGGCGGCCCTCGTCGCCTCCGTCGTCACCGCCGCGGTCTACGCGGGGGTGCTGACGCTCCTGATCCAGGTGGAGCGCCTGGTCTACGAGCGGGCCGGCTGGACGCACGCCCTCACGGACATCGGCCTCTCGGCGACGTCCTCGGGCACGGCGGTCGACCTGGGCCGCCTGTTCCTCGACTACCTGCTCATGTTCGGCAGCGGCGTCGTGAGCGGTCTGCTCGTCGGCATCGTCTACTACCGGGCCGGCGGGTGGTGGGGGACCCTCGCGCTCCCGCTGACCATCGGTCCCCTCTTCCTCGTCACCGCGCTCCTCGCGAGCGACGCCGGACCGTTCGACCTGGCCTGGGTCGTCGAGCGCCTCGGTCCCGGCGGGGACGACGCCCTCGCCCGCGTGTCGCTCTGCGTGCTGATCATCGCCGCGCAGGCCGCCGCGTTCCACCGCATCACGCGGCGGGCGGCGCTCAACCCGGTCACGACCTGAGCCCGGGCGGGTCGTCACGGCGGCCCGCCCGCACCACCCGCTCACGCAGCCCCACGGGACGGCGCACCGCCGCACCCGCGGGTCCGCACACCCTCAGCACGTCCCGACGCACCACCACGCACCGCCGCGCAGGGGCCCCCTGTGCGCACCGCAGCACCACGCGAACCACCGAACCCCGGAGGGACGACATGACCGCCACACCTGTCATCCAGGTCGAGCACCTGCGCAAGTCGTACGGCTCGACGCTCGCCGTCGAGGACGTCAGCCTCACCGTCCACCGCGGCGAGATCGTCGGGATCCTCGGGCCGAACGGCGCCGGCAAGACGACGACCGTCGAGTGCCTCGCCGGGCTGCGCGACCGCGACTCGGGCCGCGTCGACGTCCTCGGCCTCGACCCCGCCCGGGACCGTGCGGCGCTGCGCGAGGTGCTCGGCATGCAGCTCCAGGAGAGCGAGCTGCCCGCGCGCATCACGGCCCGCGAGGCCGCCGAGCTGTACGCGTCGTTCTACGCCGATCCCGCGGACCCGCTCGAGCTGCTCGACGACCTCGGGCTCGCGGACCGGCGCGACGCCCAGTTCCGGGCGCTCTCGGGCGGCCAGAAGCAGCGCCTGTCGATCGCGCTCGCACTCGTCGGCAACCCGCAGGTCGCGGTGCTCGACGAGCTCACGACGGGCCTCGACCCGCAGGCGCGGCGCGACACGTGGGACGTGGTCCGCAAGGTCCGCGACCGCGGCGTGACGATCCTGCTGGTCACGCACCTCATGGAGGAGGCGGAGCGGCTGTGCGACCGCATCGTCCTCATCGACGCGGGCCGGGTCGTCGCGACGGGCACCCCGGCCGAGCTCGCGGCGCAGTCGGCGGGGGAGCACGTGCTGCGGTTCCGCTCCCCGGAGCCGGGCGTCGCGGCGGTCCTCGCGGGGGTCCCGGACGTGCACGCGGTCGAGGGGCCCGACGACGGGCTCGCCTACGAGGTGCGCGGCGGCCCCGAGATCGTGCAGGACGTCATGGTCGCGCTGTCGGCCGCGGGCGTGCGCGCGAACGACGTGCGGCTCGAGCGCGGCACCCTCGAGGACGCGTTCCTCACCCTGACCGGCCAGGACCGGTCGCGCGACGCCGGCACCGGCCGTCGCTCCCGTTCCCTGCTGACCCGTTCGGAGGCCTGACATGACCGCCGCCCCGCTGACCCCGACCCCCGCGCCCGCCCCGGCGCGCACCGCGACCACGACGGCCACGAGCGGCCGGGTGCTCGCGCACGTGACCCGGACCGAGGCCCGGCTGTTCCTCCGGGAGCCGTCGGCCGCCTTCTTCGGGCTCGCGTTCCCCGCGGTGCTGCTCGTCGTCCTCGGGCTGTTCATGCCGTGGGCCGACCAGCCGTTCGACGACAAGGACCCGGTGCTGTCGCAGATCACGGCCATCACGGGCTACACCCCGATCGTCCTGGCGCTCGCGATCGCGACGGTCGGGTTCTCGACGTTCCCGACCCCCATCGCCACGTACCGCGGCAACGGCGTGCTGCGCCGGCTCGCCACGACGCCGCTGCCGAGCTCCCGCGTGCTCGCCGCGCAGGTGCTGGTCAACGTCGCGACGCTCCTCGTCGCCTCGGTCCTCGCCGTCGTCCTCGGCGTCGTCGTCCTCGACATCTCCCTGCCGGCCGACCCGCTCGCGCTCGTCCTCGGCTTCGTGCTCGGGGCGACGTCGACCATGGCGGTCGGGTGCCTCATCGCGGCCCGTGCGCCGAACACCGCCTCGGCGAACGGCGTCGGGATGCTGCTGTACTTCGTCTCGCTGTTCTTCGCCGGCGTGTGGATGCCGCTGCCGCTCATGCCGGAGGTCGTGCAGACGATCAGCCAGTACACGCCGGTCGGCGCGGCCTCGCAGGCGATGGGTGCCGGCTGGTACGGCCAGCCGTTCCCCGCGACTGAGCTCCTCGTCATGGCGGCGTGGACGCTCGTGGGCGTGCCGGTCGCCGCGAAGATCTTCCGCTGGTCCTGAGGCCCCCTCCACGACGCCCGGGCGAACCGTCGCCCGGGCGTCGTCGCGCCCCCGGTACGCGCACGTGCCAGGCCCCCGCGGACGCCGAATCGTTTCACGGGGCTGTCGCCGGTGAGGGCGGGTGCCACTGTGGGCGCTGTTCGCGCGCCGGGCGCGTGGACCGCGCCGACGACGGCCCGGTCCGCACGGCCGCCGGGCGGACGGCCCCGGACGAACGCCCGCGGCCGCAAGGTTGTAGGAGCGCTCCCATCGACGTCGACGGCGGGCGTGCAGGAGGCCCCCGCTGCCGCAGCGGGGGCGACGCCGGGCAGCACGCGCAGGACCGGGACCCGCAGCGACGCGGGGCCGGCGCGACGCGGGCCGCCCACCCTCCGGTCGCGCCATGGACGGCACGGCCGGGACGGCCCGGCGGCGGGGCCACCGGCGTTCCCGGCGCAGCGGGACCGCGTCCCGGGCGCCCTCACCGGCGCCCTTCGACGAGAGGAACTTCGCATGTCAGGACTCACCCGACGACGTGTCGCCTGGGCGGTCTCCGCCCTGGGCGTGTCGTCGCTCGTAGCCGTGTGCGGGATGCAGCCCGCGCTGGCGTCACCCGCGCCCGCGGCCGCCGCACCCGCGGTCGCGCCCGCCGCGATCGAGGAGGGGGGCGAGTACCAGCAGCGCTTCCTCGAGATGTACCAGGACATCAAGGACCCGGCGAGCGGCTACTTCAGCCCGCAGGGCATCCCGTACCACTCGGTCGAGACGTTCATCGTCGAGGCCCCGGACTACGGGCACGAGACCACGTCCGAGGCGTACAGCTTCTGGATCTGGCTCGAGAGCGCCTACGGCGAGGCGACCGGCGACTGGAAGCCGCTCAACGACGCGTGGGCCACGATGGAGCGGTACATGATCCCGCAGGCCGCGGACCAGCCCACCAACTCGTTCTACAAGGCCTCGGCGCCGGCGTCGTACGCGAGCGAGTTCAACCACCCGAGCAACTACCCGTCGGCGCTCGAGTCGGGCGTCTCGGTCGGCCCCGACCCGATCGCGGCCGAGCTCAAGGCAGCGCACGGCACCGACGACATCTACGGCATGCACTGGCTCGCGGACGTCGACAACGTCTACGGCTTCGGTGCGTCGCCGGGCGCGGGCTGCACCAACGGCCCCGGCGCCGGCACGTCGTACATCAACACGTTCCAGCGCGGCCCGCAGGAGTCGGTCTACGAGACCATCCCGCAGCCCTCGTGCGACGAGTTCGAGTTCGGCGGCAAGAACGGCTTCCTCGACCTGTTCACCAAGGACGCGTCGTACGCGAAGCAGTGGAAGTACACGAACGCCCCCGACGCCGACGCGCGTGCGATCGACGCCATGTACTGGGCCAACCAGTGGGCGACCGACCAGGGCAAGGCGTCCGAGATCTCGGGCACCGTCGCCAAGGCCGCCAAGATGGGCGACTACCTGCGCTACGCGCTGTTCGACAAGTACTTCAAGAAGATCGGCTGCACCTCGAAGAGCTGCGCGGCGGGCACCGGCAAGGACAGCGCCCACTACCTGCTCTCCTGGTACTACGCGTGGGGCGGCGCGACCGACTCCAGCGCCGGCTGGGCGTGGCGCATCGGCTCGAGCCACAACCACTTCGGGTACCAGAACCCGATGGCGGCCTGGGCCCTGTCGACCGACTCGGCGCTCAAGCCCAAGGGTGCGACGGCCGTGTCCGACTGGACCAAGAGCCTCGAGCGCCAGCTCGAGTTCTACCAGTGGCTGCAGTCCGCCGACGGCGGCATCGCCGGTGGCGCGACGAACAGCTGGGACGGCGCGTACGCGACGCCGCCCGCCGGCACCGCGACGTTCTACGGCATGGGCTACACCGAGGCTCCCGTCTACCACGACCCGCCGTCGAACTCCTGGTTCGGCATGCAGGTGTGGTCGATGGAGCGCATCGCGCAGCTCTACAACGCGTCCGGCAACCCGAAGGCCAAGGCGCTGCTCGACAAGTGGGTCCCGTGGGCCCTCGCGCACACCAAGGCGAGCGGCGCCGACTGGGCCGTCCCGTCGACGCTCAGGTGGACCGGTCAGCCGGACACCTGGAACCCCGCGAGCCCCGGCACCAACGCCGGTCTGCGCGTCGAGGTCGCCAGCCAGGGCCAGGACGTCGGCGTCGCCGGCGCGCTCGCCCGGACGCTCATGTACTACGCCGCCAAGGCCGACCACGCCGAGGCGCAGGCCGCGGCCAAGGGTCTGCTCGACGCGATCTGGACCAACAACCGCGACTCGATCGGCGTCTCCACGACGGAGACCCGCGAGGACTTCAAGCGTCTCGACGACGTCATGACCTCGACGACCGGCGACGGCGTCTACGTCCCCGCCGGCTGGACGGGCACGATGCCCAACGGTGACGTCATCAAGCCGGGCGTGAGCTTCCTCGACATGCGCAGCTTCCTCAAGAACGACCCGGCGTGGCCCAAGGTCAAGGCATACCTCGACGGCGGACCGGCCCCGACGTTCAACTACCACCGCTTCTGGGCGCAGACGGCGATCGCGACGGCCCTGGCCGACTACGACCGCCTGTTCGGCGACGGCGGGGTGCCGCCCGTCGACACGCAGAAGCCGACCGTCCCGACGGCCCTGACCTCGACGGCCAAGACGGCGACGAGTGTCACGCTGGGCTGGACGGCCTCGACGGACAACGTCCGCGTGACGGGGTACGACGTGTACCGCGGCACCACCCGCGTGGGCTCGGCGACGGGCACGACCTACACCGACACGGGCCTCACGGCCGCCACGGCGTACTCGTACACCGTGCGGGCGAAGGACGCGGCGGGCAACGTCTCCGACCCGTCGACGGCGCTGAGCGTCACGACGAACGAGGGCGGCGGCACGGTCGACACGACACCGCCGTCGGCACCGCTCGGCCTCGCGTCGCCGAGCAAGACGGCGACGAGCGTCGCGCTGACGTGGCAGCCGTCCACGGACGACGTGGCCGTGACGGGGTACGACGTGTACCGCGGCGCGACGCGGGTCGGCTCGGCCACGACGACGTCGTACAGCGACACCGGTCTCACGGCGAGCACGGCGTACTCGTACACCGTGCGCGCCAAGGACGCCGCCGGGAACGTCTCGACGCCGTCCGCGGCGCTGAGCGTCACGACGAGCCCCGAGGTCACGCCGGGTGCCTGCAAGGTCACCTACACGACCAGCGACTGGAACTCCGGCTTCACGGCGTCGGTCAAGGTCACCAACACCGGCGCGGCGCTCTCGAGCTGGAAGCTCGGCTTCTCGTTCGCGGGCGGCCAGAAGGTCCAGCAGGGCTGGAGCGCGGTCTGGTCGCAGAGCGGCACCGCCGTCACCGCGGACAACGCGCCGTGGAACGGCAACCTCGCCGCGGGCGGGACGATCGACGTCGGGTTCAACGGGTCGCACACCGGCTCGAACCCGAAGCCGACGGCGTTCACGCTCAACGGGGCTCCCTGCACCGTGGGCTGACGCCCGCAGCACGGAGCACCACGCACGCCCCGCAGGGTCGGTCCGCTCGTCCGGACCGGCTCTGCGGCCGTGCGCGACCGGCTCCGCCCGGCCGCTCCGAGCGACGCACCGCCGCGTCGGCGTGCCTCCTCACCTCCCGAGGACGCGCCGGGTGCGCGCGGCGTCGGGCGGCGAGCCGCCCCGGCGACTCAGGCCAGGCGCGCCGCCTGGAGCGTGAGGTACTCGCGCTCGCGGAGGTTGGTCGCGGCGGCGGCGGCGTGCCGGTAGGCCTCGACGGCGTCGCCCGGCCGGCCGTCGAGCTCGAGCAGGTGGGCCCGGACGGCGTGCAGCCGGTGCCCGCCGCCGAGGCGCTCGGCCACGCCGTCGAGCGCGGCCAGACCGCGTGCAGGGCCGTGCACCATCGCGAGGGCGACGGCCCGGTGCAGCGCCACGACGGGGCTGCCCGTGAGCGCGAGGAGGCGGTCGTACAGCGCGAGGACGTGGGGCCAGTCGGTCGCCTCCGAGCTGGGCGCCTGGTCGTGCAGCACCGCGATGCAGGCCTGGAGGGTGTGCTCGCCCGGGCGTCCGGCGCGCAGCGCGTCGGTGGCGAGGCGCACGCCCTCGACGACGAGCGTCCGGTCCCACAGCGAGCGGTCCTGCTCGGCGAGCGGCACGAGCTCCCCGTGCGGGCCGGACCGCGCGGGCCGGCGGGCCTCGGTGAGCAGCAGCAGCGCGAGCAGGCCGGTCACCTCCGCGTCGTCGGGCACGGCCGCGTGCAGCAGCCGGGTCAGCCGGATCGCCTCGCCGGTGACGTCGACGCGCAGCAGGTCGGGCCCGGCGCTCGTCGCGTAACCCTCGTTGAAGAGCAGGTAGAGGACGTGCCGGACGAGCGCGAGGCGCCGCGGGACGTCGCCGGGCGCGGGCATCGCGAACGGGACGTCCGACCTCCGCAGCGTCGCCTTGGCGCGGCTGATGCGCTGCGCCATGGTCGCCTCCGGCACGAGGAAGGCGGCCGCGATCTCCCGGGTCGTCAGACCGCCGACGGCGCGCAGGGTGAGCGGGATCGCCGCGGCCGGGGTCAGTGCGGGGTGGCAGCACAGCAGCATCACGGTGAGCGTGTCGTCGTGCTGCTCGACGTCGACGGGCAGGCGCTCGTCGCGCGCGGCGGCGACCTCCTCGCGGCGCCGGCGGGCGGTGACCTCGCGGTGCTCGTCCGCGAGCCGCCGCACCGCGACCCGCACGAGCCAGCCGACCGGGTTGTCCGGGACCCCGTCGCGCGGCCACTGCTGCGCCCCGGCGAGCAGCGCCTCCTGCACGGCGTCCTCCGCGGCGGCGAAGTCGGCGTGCCGCCGTGCGACGGCGCCGAGGGCCTGCGGCGCGCACCGGCGCAGCAGGCCCTCGACGTCGGTCGTCATGGTCGCGGTGCCGGTCGGGACGTCACTCGGGCGACGGTGCGCTCATGACCTCGCGCACCTCGATCCGCTGCTGGATCGGCCGGCCGCCCTGGGCCGGCGCCGCCGACGCGGACGCCGCGATCTCGACGGCCCGGTCGACCGAGTCGACGTCGACCAGCCAGTAGCCCGCGAGCAGCTCCTTGCCCTCGGGGTAGGGGCCGTCGATGACGACCGGTGCCCCGACGCCGTCGCTGACGACGAACTTCGCCTGGTCGGGCGACGCGAGGCCCTGCCCGTCGACGAACTCACCGCGCTCGACGAGCTCCGCCTGGAGCGCGGCCTGGAACGCGAAGTGCGCCTGGAGCTCCTCGGGGGTCCAGCGGTCCATCGGCTCGGTCGCGGACTCGACGCCGCCGTAGTCCATCATGATCATGTAGCGCACGGTGCGTCTCCTTCGTCGTGACGGCCCCTCGGTGGTGCCGTTCGACAGGGTGTCGCATCCGGCCCGCGGTTCTCGACATGGTCCTGCGGTCCGTCGTGGACCCGCACCCCGGGCCGGCGCCGACCTCCCGCGGACCGGTCACGCAGCGGGGTCCGGCTCGCCGTCGGTCGGGGCGGCGGTGGCCCGCAGGCCGTGGTCGAGGAAGCCGACCAGCCACGAGAAGCTCTCGTCGACGGCGGTGTCGTACCGGAAGCCGGTGGACACCTCGAGGGTGACGAAGCCGTGGAGCACGCTGCGCAGCATCCGCAGCGCGTGGACCTCCTGCTCCGGGGGCAGGTCGTACCCGCGCAGCACCGCCGACAGGGCGCTCAGCGCGCGGCGGCTCGCGGCCACGAACGGGTCGTCGGGCCCGGTGGGGCGGGCGCTGTTGATCGCGGCGTAGCGGCCGGGGTGCTCCTTGACGTAGGTGCGCAGCGCCTGAGCGGCCGCAGCGAGGGCCTCGCCGCCGGCCCGGCCCTGGATCGCGTCGCCCATCGCGTCGCCCAGCTCGTCGGAGGCCAGGACGGCGATGCGGTGGGCGAGGTCGGCCTGCCCGCCGACGTGCTTGTAGAGGGAGGGCGTCTTCACGCCGAGCCGCTCGGCGACCAGGCCCATGCTGAGCTGGGCGAAGCCGACCTCGTCGGCCAGGGCGGCGCCGGCCTCCGTGACGACGGCGGGCACGAGCCCGGCCCTAGGCACGGGCCAGCGTCCGGGTCAGGAAGGGCAGGACGAGGGCGAGGAGCTTGTCGGGCGTCTGGGCGTGCGGGTAGTGCCCGGCCTCGTCGATCACGGCCAGCTGACCGAGACCGGGGCGCAGGTCGGCCAGGATGCGCTCACCCTCGGCGCGGGGGTCGGCCCAGTCGGGGTCGAGGCCGCCTTCCACGACGAGGACGGGGCACGTCACGTCGGGGAGCCGGGCGCCGGCGTCGGCGGGGCTGGACCTCGCCATCGCCTGCAGCACCTTCATCCGGGCGGGCTCGCTCATCGAGGCGCGGATGCGGGCGCTCTCGTCGGACCAGTCGGCGGGCTTGGTGGGGTAGGCCAGCTCGAGGTACGCCATCCACGCCGGCAGGCTCCCCAGGAGGAGGGTCCGGGCCAGCAGGGTCCCCGACGTGCGGTACCGCTTGCTCCGCAGCAGCCCGCCCAGGTCGGCGGACTGCGTGCGGGTGAACGGGGCGAGCTCGACGACCCCGGCGATCAGGTCGGGTGCGTCGGCAGCGGCGACGGTCGCGGCGCCACCGCTGATCGACTGGCCCACGAGGACGGCCCGGTCGCCCGAGGTCCCGACGAGGTGGCGGACGAGGGCCAGCAGGTCGCCGGCGATGTCGGTGCGGCTGTAGCCGGTCCACGCGAGGCTGGAGTCGCCGCAGCCGCGGAGGTCGAGGTTGGCCACGCGGTAGCCCGCGGCCGCGAGGGCGGGGGCCAGGAAGCGGTAGGACCGGCGGCTGTCGCCCATCCCGTGGGCGAGCACGACGAGCGGGCCCTCGCCGACGAGGTCGTAGACGAGGGTGCCGTCGTCCAGGGTGAGGCTGTGGGTGGTGGGAGCGGTCACGACGTCCTCCAGGTGGCTAACGGCTGTAGCCATAAGCTAATGCCGTTAGCGAGCGGAGTCAACACCAGGTCGCGGAGGCGGTCGGGGTGCTTCCCGGTGCTCCCGGTGCTCTCGGTGCTCCGGGCGGGCTCAGCGCTGCCGGGCGTGCGTCCCGTACCCGCGGGCGAGGCGGAAGGTGAACCAGACCGTCTTGCCCGTGGCGCTCGGGTCGATGCCCCACGCGGCGGCCGAGCTGTCGACCACGTGGAGGCCACGCCCCGAGGTCGCGGTCGGGTGCGGGTCGCGCAGCACGGGCAGCTCGGTGCTCTGGTCGCTGACGGCGACGCTGAACGTGCCCTCGCGGTAGGCGGTGCGGACCACGACATCACCGCCCGCCGGGCCGTGGATGACGGCGTTGGTGAGGATCTCGCTGGCGAGGAGCTCGATGACGAGACTCTCGTCCGGCGTGGCCCAGCAGCAGGCGGCGTTGCTGGCGATGCGCCGGCGCACGTACGTGACGAGCCAGGGACCGGCCTGCGCCCCGAGGTCGAGGCCGAAGCCGTCCGGGCTCGGCTGAGGCGCCGGCAGGACGGGCGCGGTGCGCTGCGCCCGGGGGGCGAGGTCGCTCGGGGCGCCGTCCGTGGGGACCCGCGGGCGGGCCGGGCGGCCCACGGGAGCGTGCGTGCGCCGGGTCGAGCGGCGGGATGCGGGGTGCACCCCGGTACGGGTCAGCGTGTGCACGTGGTCGAGCGTTTCGATCATGAGTCCCCCCGGACCTTCGCGGTGACCGAGGTCCGACCACCGCCATTTTGATTGACAGTTCATCTATCGGCGGCGGACCCGGCGACTGTAGGACATCTGGACGGACGTCCTGCAGGGAGGGGTGCGCGAGGTCAGGGGCGGGGCGCGTACATGATGACGGCGACACCGAGCAGGCAGATCGCGGCGCCGGTGACGTCCCAGCGGTCGGGCTGGAACTTGTCGACGACCATGCCCCAGGCCAGGGAGCCGGCGACGAAGACCCCGCCGTACGCGGCGAGGATGCGCCCGAAGCTCGCGTCCGGCTGCAGGGTCGCGACGAACCCGTAGGCGCCGAGGGCCACGACGCCGGCGCCGATCCACAGGGCGCCGCGGTGCTCGCGGACGCCCTGCCAGACCAGCCACGCACCGCCGATCTCGGCGAGGGCCGCCACGGCGAAGAGGGTGAGGGAACGCAGCAACGTCATGGGTGCAGTCTCCCGGGGTCAGCTCCCGACCGTCGCGCGCGAGCACCCGCACATGCTTTCCTCCGGGGCCACGGCGTGCCGTCGGCTCAGCTCCCGGCCCGGCGCCGGAGCAGCAGGACCGCCGCGCCCACGGCGGTCGTACCGAGCGCGAGCGCCAGCAACGAGCCCGTCGGGCCTCCCGTCGCGGGGAGCGCCGCGAGCTGGGAGCTGTCGTCCGGGGTGCCGGGCGCGCCGGGACCGACGGGCCCGGGCGCCGAGGGGGACGGGGACGGGACCGGCGGGGTGGGTGACGGGGTGGGTGTGGGCGTCGCGCCGCCGAGCCAGGTGTTGACCACGGTGCAGACGATCACCTCGCCGGCCGCCACGGTGAGGGTGTCGTCCGAGAGGATCCCGCCGTCACAGGTCCACGCGCCGGGGGAGTACCCGTCGGGGCCCCCGGACTCGGACAACACGTAGTCGCCCGGGGCCACAGGGGCGGCGACGACGCCGGGGTCCCCGGTCGCCCCGGACACCGCCGTCGGGCCGTCCGCGGTGAGGGTCCAGTCCTCGGGAGCGGCCGGTCCGCCGCCCGCGGTCTGCTTGACGAGCGTCACCGTGCCCGTCGCGGACGGGCACGACACGGTGGTGTCGAAGGCGAAGTCGTGCAGCTCACGCGGGGTGGTGCCCAACGCACCCGTGGCGTGCTCGAAGTTCCGGGCGACGACGTTGCCCTGGAGGTTGATCGTGGTGTCCCACGACAGGTCGGCGAACGGGGCGTACACGGTCCCCTCGACGGCTCCGGCGCCGGTGTACCGCGCGGACGTGGCCTCCGGGAGGTTCCACAGCATGTACGGAGCCTGCACACCGCCGACACCCGTGAGCTGAGGGGCACGTCCGTCGAGCCGCTCGCCCAGGACGTTCACCACGAGCGGGGTGCTCGCCGTCGGCACCGGCGAGAAGCCGAGCGTCGACAGGCTCCCGAGGTCGGGGCCGCTGATCGTCAGGACGTTCGTGACGCCCGGGGTCAGCTGGAGGACCGCGTTGGTGCCGGGCGGCGCGGGCAGGGTCACGGGGTTGCCGTTCGCGTCGAGCAGGCGCGTGTTGACCGGGCACGCGGCGAGCTCGGTGGACAGGGCCCGGTAGCGGGTGAACGCGGCGGTGAGGTCCAGGCCGGGCACGGGGTCGTCGACCGTGGCGGGGTCCTGCCCGATGCGGCCCTCGACCCGCGGCTCCGACTCGTAGGCCGCCCCCTCGGGGACGACGCGCCAGGGCAGGTCGGGGACGCCGTTCTGGTCGGTGTTCCGCAAGTCGAACGTGGCGGGGTCGCCGAAGACGCGGATCTGGCCCTGCTCGACCCGGAGGATGTTCTGGGTGGCGGGCCACACGATCTCGCCCCCGACGAGCAGGCCGATGCCGCCCGTCCGGCCGATGTCGGTCTGGAACGCGACGTTGTACGTCGACGCGAACGTCAGGTCCCCGCCGGTCGCGATCGACCCCTCGGACTCGTCCGCCGCCAGCAGCGTGTCGCCCTCGACGAACACCGAGAACCCGCCGTTGGCCGCGGGCACGGTTCCCAGCGTCACCGGGTTGACCGGCGGGACGTCCGCGCGTGCCGGCGGCGCGAGCACCGTGAGCGCGAGGAAGCACACCGCGAGCGTCCCCAGCCCTCGACCTCGGCGTCGCCGCATCCACCGATGCAATCAGCGGGTCGGCCGTGAGGCAACCCCGGCTGTGGGACGGCCCTCAGCGTCGTGCCGCGGTCGTCGAGCAGCGCGCCGAGGTGGGACACGACGCGGTGGTCCGGCTCAGGCTCCGTCAGGCCAGTGCGTCGGTGTCGGCCACGACCTTCGTGCCGTGCCGCACCGCGAGCGCGAGGACCACGAGCGCGCCGGCGAAGGCGACGGGCCACCACTGGAGCTCGAGGCGCGGCTCGAACCAGGCGGCGGGGACGTTGCCGAGCTCACGCTCGACGGCCCGTCGCGCAGCCAGCACGGGGAGGGCCGTGGCCAGCGCCCAGCCGGCCGCGACCGTGAGGGCGGTGGCGGTCACGCGGCCGGCGTTGCCGGCGGCGAACGGTCGCCCGCTCGAGGTGGAGCGGACGACGGGGAGCAGGAGCAGGACGACGACGCCCGCGGTCAGCCACGCGATCCAGCCGGGCGCGGCGGCGAGACGCGCGGTGAGCGGGTCGGCGTGCTCGAGCCACATCATCAGGCCGCCGCCCGGGGCGGTCGGCATGCGCTCCATGGTCGCCGTCTCGTCGACGATCAGCCCCGTCTGGGGCATGTCGTCGGGCAGGGACGGCGTCACGCGTACGGGGACCGAGACGACCCACGTCGCGTCGGTGGCGGCCCGCGCCGCGATGCTCACGCCCTGAGCGATGCCCAGCAGGGCGAGGACCGTCACCGCGCCGACCACGATCGCTGACGTCATGCTGCCCTGCTCCCGAGCGGGGCTCTCGCTCGACGTGGCCATCACCGCTCCCTCTCGACAGTCGATACGCCGTCCCCGGGTAGATCGACAGTCGATGCGCCGACGTGAGGGCGGAAGCACCCGTCCGTGGTGGCCCTGGCGCGACACCACCACGGACCGGCGCCCGGCCCCGTGTGCGAGGACCGGGCGCCGTCCGTGCGTCAGCCCTGCAGTGCACGCACCTCGATGCGGGACTCGAGGACCTTCGAAGCGCGCTCCGCCCACTGCACCGCCGCCTCCTCGTCGGCGACGTCGATCACCCAGAAGCCACCGACGTAGGCAGGGGCGTCCACGAAGGGGCCGGCAGTGCGAGCGGTCGTGCCGCCCGTCGCGTCGACGGTGACGGCGGTCGACGGCGGCATGAGCCCGCCGGCGACGACGAACGCGCCGGAGCTCGTCAGGTCCGCGTTGAAGGCATCCATCTCGGCGACCACGGCCGCGAGCGCGGCCGGGTCCATGTCCTGCATCGACTGCATGGTCGGCTCCTCGGCGGAGTCGTGCGGCACGGTGAGGAAGTACTGCGGCATGGGGTCCCTCCCAGGTGGTCCCGTCGGTGCTGTCGAAGGTTCCGACCCCGTGACCTGCCGAAACTCATCGCGGGCGCAACAGCCGGCGACGACCTGGTCGGGCGCGACTCGTGCTCCGCGGGTGTGCGAGGCGGGTCAGGGGCGGCGGCCTGCTCGGCGCGCGATGTCGGGCTCGGGGTCGTCGCGGAGGGCGGCGGAGACCTCCGGGTCGCCTGGACGCAGTGCGACGAGGGCCCGTCGCACCGCCGTCGAGCGGTCCCGTGCCAGGTTCATGACGACGTCGCGCGGGGTACGGGGGTTTCCCGCGGCAGCCGCACGCACCGCTGCGGTCTTGTCGCTGGCGAGCTCGCGCAACGGGGTCCCGGTCACCCTGTCGGAACCGGCGACCTCGGCGCGGACTCGGGGAGAGGGATCCGCCGCGAGGTGGACCGGGATCTGCTGCCACGGAGAGCTCCACAGCAGCTGCAGGCGGACGTCGACGTGCGGGTCGCCGGCCAGGGCCGTGCTCATCTCCAGCGTGAGGTCCCGTCGTCGGGCAAGTGCCTCGCGTACGTCGGGGCGCGGGGACCGCAGCGCGGTCTCGCGCACGGCCGGGTCCGGGGACGTGTTCTGGGCGGCGGTCCACCGCACGCGCCAAAGAGGGTCGTCCATCAAGTGCCCGAGGAGCCCGGCCGGGCATGCGGGGTTGTCCGCCAACCGCTCGCGAACCTCCCGGTCCCGGTCGCCGGCGAGCGCGCCGGCCGCAGAAGCGGTCAGGTCGTCGCGACCGGCCACGACCCGGCGGACCCGCGGGCTCGGGTCCGCGGCGAGGGCGCCCATCTCGTCGTCGGACAGCGAGGGTGCCGAGGCGCGGAGCTCGCGATCCGCGACCGTCATGGATCGAGCCTCCCAGAGCCGTGCTGCACCCACGCGCCCCGGCACGGGTGAGTTCGTCGGCCGCTCGGACCGCAGCGACGCCGGCGCCGATGGCGGTGCACCTCGACGAAGGCGAAGAACTCGTCGTGCCGAGGAGGCTCGCTTGCTCATGGTCAGCCGGACGCTGCCGACCGATCGCAGCCCTTCAGGTCATAACGCTGTGCAGCAGCACCTCTCCTGCAGCACCCAGCGGCAGGACCAGCAGCAGCCACGCCGCAGCGGCGCGAACGCCTCGAGCACGTGGACCAGCCGCCCGCGCCGCTGACGCCGTAGCGCCGAGCCCCGCCACCAGGACGGCGCCGAGGACACAGAAGACGACGGCATCGCCCGGGTAGCGCAGGTAGACGCCGTATGTGACCACACCCTCGGCGAGGAAGACCCCACCCAGCAGCGCCGCCCCCAGCGTGGCTGTGCGCAGCGAACGGGCACGCCGCCAGCACCACCCGGCCGCCCCCAGCACCGGCCCGCCGAGCACACCCGTGGCGGCCCACATCAGGACCATGGCCGGGTTGACGCCGAAGCCCCGCAGCGCGGACGTGACGTAGTAGCCGGCGACCTCTCCGAAGCACACCAGGACACCCGCCAGGACCGCGCTCCAGGGTCGCCTGCTCCACGCGCCGACCAGGAATGCGGGAGCCACCCAGGGGCCCACCGCGTTGGCCAGTCCCGCGAACGGCCACGGCAGCACCGTCTGCAAGCCGGACGTCGCCGCCCCCCACGCCACACCGACCACGACCGCCGCGCCGAGCACCAGTGCTGCGCCCAACCCCTCGCCCTGGCCGAGGCGCCGCCCGACCCCGGCTGGTGCGGTGCGCGGGGCTATCGTCGTGACGGCAGTTTCGCTCATGGTCGAACGCTGCAGCACAGCAGGTGGCTCTGACGTCGCCGCGTGGTCGGATCACCGACGCACGGTCCTCATCCCGCGGTCTGACAGACGGGCGTCAGCCATCGCTCACCCACGGCCGCGCGCTCGGCAGCGGGGGTGCCGGCGACGGCGCCGCACCGACCAGCGGCACACATGAGCCCGCCGCCAGGTGGGTGCACGGAGACGATCGTCTAGGTGCACGTTTCTCCGGGCGAGTGGCCGGTGCTGCGCGGTGATGAGGGGGAGCCCCAGCTTGCGAAGGCGTCGAGCTTCCTCAGCCATGCCGATGAAAGTTTGAGTACATGTACGCGTAGCGGGGTGCCAGGGTCCTGCGGAACAGCCGTACGCGTGGGAGCCTGCGCTGGGCCAACTCAGTGCGTCGAGAAGGTGCCGAGCTACGGTGCGCACCGAGCTCGGCTGCCCGGGCGGGTGGGCGCGGGCGGCGCTGTGTCCCGGCGGGCGAAGCGTGAAGAGAGCGACGAGCGCGAGGTGGCGATGTCCAGGAGCCGACTGATCGATCAGTGGGAGAGCGACCTTCCCGGCCTGTCGAACGACGGCGTCCGGGACCGCGTGCGGGTGGCGCGGGAGAGCGCCGAGCAGTCGGTCGCTCGAGGTGCGGGTCGGAACCCGAAGGCGGCCCGGATGTGGCGGGCGAAGCTGCAGGCGGCCGAGGCTGAGCTGGAGCGTCGCGGGCTGCGCCCCTAGGGGTTTCCGCTGTACCTGGACGATGGTTCGGGTGCATGTCTCACGGCCCAGGGCCTTTCTCGGCGCCGGGAGAGGTTCAGGACGCGCTGGTGCTCTCATGACTAGCGGCGCCCGGCGCCTCTACTCCGGCGTCCCGGCGCAGGCTCGCGCGGGTGATGTCGACAGCGCACTCCGTCGCGTCGTCGGCCTTCTCCGGACCGAGTCGGGTCCAGGCGACCGCGACGTGAGTCGCCGCGCTCTCGCCGGCGCGCAGCCCGGGCAACAGCCAGCCGAGGCCGCGGAGGTTCGCCTCCGCGCCGTAGGAGGGCGGCGTCTGCCCGCTGAACGACCCCCGCCACGACGGCGCCTGAAGCCCCGCAACCAGCTCGTCGTCGAAGGCGTCGTGCGCGGGCCCGCCGACGGCCAGCGCGTGGTCGGGGTCCGCGAACAGCGTCGCCGCGAGGTGCCAGCCGCCGCCGCGCACACCCTCCATGCCGTCCGACAGCTGCGCGTGGACACGGATCGTCCCGGTGTCGATCCGGGCGTGCAGGCGCCACTCGATGCCCCAGCACGTGCACCGCGGGTGCTCGAGGAGCACGCTGTCGTAGGAGTAGGGCACGACGAGGACGTCGATGGTGAGGCCGCCGACGTCGTCCCACCGGGCCGTGCGCGCCCCGGACGGCAGGACCGACGATGCGGACGGCACCCCGAGCGGGACCCCGCCGCAGGTCAGGCGGAGCGCGAGCGGGCCGAGCGGTGTGGCGATCCGCTCCGCGCTGTGGGCCCGAGCGAGATCGCGCACGACGCCGTCAGGGTCGTCGACGAGGTGTCGGGCGGCGCGCAGCGCGCGTGCCGGATCGACCCCGAAGCCGTCCTCCGCCACGAGGGCGTAGAGCGCGTAGAACCGGACGTCGGCGTCCGCGTCGTGGGTGAGGTGCTCGAGGGCGTCGAGCACCGCGGCGCTCGGACGGTCCGGGTCCGTCAGGCCCGGCAGCTGGAATGCCACGGTGACGCGGACTCCGTCGTCGGGGTGGTCGACGCGGCGCAGGAACTCCTCGAGCGACTCTCGCGCGCCGTTGAAGGCGAGCGCCTGCAGCAGGCTCCGCTCGGTCGCCGGGTCGCTCGTCGCGTGCAGCAGCGCGAGCAGGCGGGGGACAACCCGGTCGCTGAAGGGACGCCGGCGGGCCGCGTCGGCGGGGCCGAGCTCGCGCAGGATGCTGATGCCCAGGTCGCGCTCGTCCGGGTCGGTACTGGCCGTCGAGCGCAGCGCGAGGTCGAGCACGTCGTCGGTGGCGCGCCGGTGCAGCTCGAGCAGGTGGAGCGGCGGCGCGTCGCTGGTGCCGTGGCGTGCCTCCTCGAGCGCAGCCGCAACGAGAGTCGCGAGCGGCAGGTCGGAGAGCGAGTCCACGACGGCACCGTAGCCGCCGTGCTCCTCGGACCAGCGGCGCGCTCGCACCGACGGCGGAACGCGAAGTGCGCCAGTGGGTAGAGGTCTCACGGGGGGTGGGGGCGGAGGTGTCCGGCGACGCGCCGATCTCGACGGCAGTCACCGGACGGGGTTCACCGAGGGCGGTGCCGAACCGCCTTCGACGCTTCCTTCGCCGTGTGTCCGTGGCTGCGCAGGCAGATGTACTCCATCGCCTGTGCAACGGTGAGGTCGTCCGCGTTGGGATCGAGGATCCGCACGCCGTCCACCCAGTCGACGACCCAGCACAGGACGCCCGGCTCCGGGGACCGGACCGTGACGCTGAACCCGCCCTCGAGCTCCGACCACGGCATCACCTCGACCTCGCCAGCGAATCCTTCCCCGGCGAGTCGCTCCAGGATCATGTCTGCGAACAGCTCGCCCGATAGCCCACCCCAGGAGTTGCGGCTCTCAGACACAGGGCGAGCATGCCGCACACCGCTGAGCAGGAGAACGCGCGCTACGTGCACCGAAACGAAAGTTGAGGTGCGTGTCACGCTCAGCCGATGGTGCGGAGGGGCGTGTCGTCGTGGTCGCGGACCGTGGTGGGTTCGACGAGGAAGTCGACGGTGGCCAGCTCGGCTGCGCGGTAGGTGCCGGCTCGGGGAAGCAGCTGCGCGGCCACGGCGTGGGCCTGGTGTGGGGTCAGGGCGATGACCCAGTGGCCCGGCTCGTGCTCGTGCGGGTCCACGTGCGCCTCGGGTGAGAACGTCACGCAGGCGTGCTCGCTCTCGAGGGAGAAGTCGTCCCCGGCACCGATGCGCAGGGGGAGTGCGACGCGCAGGGTCTCCACCACGTCGGCGCCGAGAGTGACGGTCAGGTGGGCTCGACGTCGGAACCGTGCGAGGCGGCTGGCCTGGGTGACGGTGAGCTGCTCGACGACCAGTCCCCCGAGGGAGGACCCGTCTGCGGCGCGGCCTGCCTCGACAGCGGCGAGCGCGCGCGGGACGGTGAGGATCGAGTCCCGGTCGAGCCGAGTCACCAGGAGCGGGTAGTACTGCTCGTACAGCGCAGCGAACCCTGTGTCGGTCCAGGTCTTCTTCGCGGCAGCCTCGTCGGCGGTCAGGCCGACCACCTGCAGGAAGTCGATCGCCTCGGCGCCGGCCTCTCGGGTGTCCCCGCGGGGGCCGCGTCCGAGCTCGGGGTCCTCCATGAACAGGACGTGCCCGACGGGTGTGGTCGAGTCTTGCTGGATCGGGCCGTACAGGTCCATGGTGTGGCCGGGCCCGAACGGGGTGAACGTCTCCACGACGTAGCGCGTGAGGTTCTGCAGCAGGTTCGCCATGAACACCGGGGGGTGCTCGTGCTCGGGGCTGTCGGTGCGGGCCAGGCGGGCGGTGAGCTCGAAGGTCCAGCCGCGACCGTCCTCGGGATCGTCGAGGACGTGGCGGGTGTCCGGCGTGCCGACCGCGGTCGAGGTCAAGCCGACTGCGACGTAGTGCCAGTGCGGCACCGGGTCGGCCCGGGTGTAGACGCGGACCTCGTCCAGCGGATCGGGGCCCCCGTCCTGCCAGCGGTGCTCGGTCACCCAGCGGAAGTCCGGCTCCGTCTGCCCGTACAACGCACGCAGCGCAGCGGCGATGCCCGGGGCGCCACCTTCAACAATCACGTGTCCCAGCATCCCCTGAGCCCGAGGCGCGCGGAGCGCCGCCACGAGGTGAAGCAGTCCCCTGCCACGAGCGAGGGTGCTGTCGAACGATCACGGCGGATGGCGGTGCTCAGCTGCCAGCATCGGGGACGTCCCGCTCCTCGGGCGCCGCGGACTGGGCAAGATGCTCACGCGTGACGGCGACCTCACCGCCGAGGAGCGGACCGTAGTTGCGGCGCATCTTGCCGACCGGTTCCCCGCCGCGCCCTGACGCCGACGCTAGCCCCTGCCGGTCAGGACCTGGGCCCCGTTGCGACGGTGTGCGGGTCAGCGCAGGCCAGAGGCCCGGACCCAGGCGACCGCTTCGGCGCGGGTGGATGCCCCGATCTTGCGGTAGGCGGTCCGGACCTGGGTCTTGACGGTGTTGCGGGTGACCCACAGCCGGGCGGCGATCTCCTCGAGAGTGACGTTCTCGGCCAGCTCGAGCAGCACCACCCGTTCGCGGCCGGTGAGGCGCACATCGGCCGCTGCGGTGGTGGGTCGGTCTGTGTCGAGCATCGTCATGGTGGTCCCCCCCGGGCCAGAGTGCGCAGTGCGGGGTGACTACCCCGAGGTCTGCCTGCGCCTTCGCTCTAGGAGATGGGCCACCGACGACTTCGTGACGCGGGTTCGCGGGCGAATGTGGCTCCGCCGCAGCGTCGCCGAGTGCCGCCCGCCGAGCCGGTCGCACGGACCCCGGGCATGGCCCGCCGGACTGACACACTTCGGACTCATGCACTACCCGAGGCCTGGCGACCCGGCAAGCGCCCCCGTGTGATGAGCACCGCGTGCAGATCCGCGTCGACCACGGCCCGCGGGACCGTCCGCGCCGTCGTCGAGCGCCCGGTGGGCGTCCTCGATGAGGACGATGAAGCAGGGGTGATGTCCACGGCGACCGCCTGGAGCAGGAGCACCCTCGCTCGCGTAGCGCCGGTACAGGGCCGACTTGCCCACGCCGGCTGCGGCGGCGACCTCGGCGACCGGTGCCTGTGGGTCACGGGTGAGGACTGCACGAGCGGCGTCGAAGATGCGCCCGTCGTTCACTGCTGCCTCGTGGGCGCGGCCGCCGCGCCGGGGTGCGGTCGCGGACATGTCGGTCGGGCTACCTCTTGAACGGACCGCAGCGGTCCGTTAGCTTCAGGGAAGCGGACCGCACCGGTTCGTTCGACGAGGTGGAGGACGGCATGAGCGACGACCAGAACGTAATCGACACCGACGGTGGCGCGGACGGACCGGCGCCCAGCGCCGCCGTGGCGGCTCTCGACCGGCTCGTGGGCGAGTGGACCGTGACCGGCGGCGCCGAGGGGGAGGTGCGCTACGAGTGGATGGAGGGCCGGCACTTCCTGCTCCAGCACGTCGAGCTCGAGCAGCACGGCGAGCGGATCACCGGGCTCGAGATCATCGGCCACCTGCGCCCGTTCGGCGAGCCCGCGGGAACCGACCTCGCGTCGCGGTTCTACGACTCGCAGGGCAACACCCTCGACTACACCTACGAGCTCGAGGGCGACACGCTGACGATCTGGGGCGGTCCGAAGGGCAGCCCCGCATACTTCCGCGGCAGCTTCAGCGACGGCGACCGCGTGCTCGACGGCGCCTGGGTGTACCCGGGCGGGGGTGGGTACGACTCCACGATGACCCGGAAGTGAGCCGGTCGGCGGCGGCCGCTGCGACGTCGGCGTGGAGTCCGGCGACGAGTTGGTCGCCGCGTGCCTAGGGGGAGTGTGATGCCGCACGTGTACTGAGCCGACGGCACGGCGATCGGCTACGACCGCCCCCGTGACGAGGGGCCATCGCTCGTGCTGATCGGGGCGGTCACCAGCCGGGGTAATCGACTGCCATCTGCCCGACGAGGGCGTAGGCCGCGTAGTCGTTCACCCTCCACTGCAGCGCCTCGGTCTGTCGGTCGGAGCCCGTGGGACTCTCGTCAGCCACGATGATCAGCGTCAGGGAGCGCTGGTCCGGCGCCAAGGTCACGGCGTCGATCACGTTGGCGGAGAACTCGGCCTCTGCTGGAGCCGTAGGTCCGGGACGACGTCGAAGCATGGTCTGGAGCATTCGATCGTCGGCTGACTGCGCACCGCCGACGAGGCGCATGATCGACCGTTCCGGGCCGACGGGTGCACCTGAACGAAGGTTTGGGTACGGCAAGCACGAGACAGGGGCCCATTGGCGGTGTCGAGACGCTACGTGAGGACCATCTCAGGAAGCTCGGCGATGCCCATGCGCTGTCAGCCACCGGAGCGTCGTCTACCTCACTGATCGTCGACGTCGATCTCCTTGTAGCCCGGCGGCAGGTCGGTGCACTCCACGTCCTGGAGCCGCGAGGGCGGGTCCTCGCGGGGATCCACGGTGAGCACGAGGCACAGCCGACGGTCCGCCGAGCTCACGAACAGCCCACCGCCGCTGGTCGCATTCCCGTCGATCTCGAGTCCGAGCTCCACGCCGGAGGAGGTCACGTCGCTCGTCGTGATGAAGGCGCCGATCGACGTCGCGGCGGCCGCCACCGCCTCGGCGAGCACCTGGCCGCGCGACCCCGGTTCCTCCGCGACGGCGTTGTCGACCCGGGTAATCACCAGCAGCGCCTTGCGCTGCGCGTCCTCGGCCGCACGTCGCCCGAGGCCCCCGTCGGCACACGCGCTGACGAGCAGCAGGGCGGCGATGGCCGAGGCGCCGACCGCGAAGGTGGGCAAGCTTGGCGGGCGGCTCGGGGTGATGGTCACCGGAGCGACGCTAGCCGTCACCATGCAGACGCGTCAGGCGCCGCGACCCGTCGTGCCCTCCCACGGATGTACTCAAACGATCGTTCGAGTGCACGCCCGCAGGTCCGTGGGGCGGCTCGGCGTGGCAGCGTTCAGAACTCGCGCACTCAACGTCCGGCGGCTCCGGTGCAGTGCCGATGAGTTGTGTGACTGTGGCGCTGCCGGCGGCCTGTGCGCCGAGGAGATCAGATGCTCCGTCGTCGACCGTGCATCGAAGCGCTCGACCCCGGGACAGCAAGCCGAGGTCGTCAGCGGCACAGGGCCAGGCTGGTGTCGGGTTGTTCAGCGCACCGCCGCGGCACCAGGAGCGCGACGCCACGACCGCCCTGCGAGGTGGGGCAGCCCCCACCCGGGACGTGGGGGACCGCAGGCTGGGGCCGCGTGCACGCCGGGGCCTAGCGTCGTCCCCATGACCTCCGACGTCCCCGCGCCGACCCCGGCGCCGGCCCCACCGAGCGGCTCCGCCGGGCCCGCGGACCCGGCCACCGAGCCGTCCGCGGCAGCCGCGCCCCCCACCGCCCCGACGCCCGCCTCGACCACGCCCGCCTCCACCACGGGCGGCGCACCCGCCGTGCCCGTGACGCCCGCCGCGCAGGGGGTGCCCGCGTACGCACGTCCGGCCCCCGCGGCCGCGGACGTGACGCCGACGGCCGTGCTCACCGCTCCCGCGCCGAGCGGCGGTGTGCCGACCACCGGCGCACCAGCTCCGGCCGCCACCGCGCCGACGCCCAGCGCACGGGCCGCGACGGGCGTCCCCGCGGCGACCCCGCACCCGCTCGCTGCCCCCGCCCTGAGCGTCGACGACGACCTGCGCGTCGTCGCCCCCGCGCTCACCGGCGGCCGCGAGCTGCTGCGCGCACCGGTCAGCGCCGCGACGTGGCGCGCGGTGTCGCAGGCGACGGTCGGGATGTGGCTCCTCCTGGCCGCGTCGATCGCGCTGGTCTCGGCGCTCGCGTTCTCCGTCGCGTTCGCGCTGCTCGTCGTCGGGATCCCGCTCCTCACGCTGACGCTGCTCGTCGCCCGGCCGCTCGCGGGGCTCGAGCGCAGCCGGCTGCACGCCCAGCTCGGGGTCGACATCCCCGCACCCGAGTACCGCCGGGCGGTCGATGCCCGCCTGTGGCGTCGCGCGTGGGGCGTGCTCACGGACGTCCGGGGCTGGGCCCACCTCGCGTACGCGTTGCTGGGTCTCGGCGTCACCGGGCTGCAGGCCCTGCTCATCTGGGTGCTCGGCGGCTTCGCGCTCGCAGGGGTCGCCTTCCCGCTCTACGTGGCGTCGACGGACGTCCCCGTCAGCCGGGTGCCGCTCTTCGTCCTCGCCGGCCTGGTGGGCACCTGGGTGTGGCCGCTCGGGCTGCAGGCCCTCACGCTGCTGCACGTGCGCCTCGCGCGGGGCCTGCTCGGGTGGCCGCGGAGCGCCGCCGCGGTGCAGGCCGCCCGGGTCGCGGCCCAGGCGGCGCAGGACCGGGCGTCGCAGGCCGAGGTTCGCGCCGTGCAGCTGCGCGAGACGCGCACGCGCGCGGTCGGCACCGCCGAGGACGACCGCCGCCGCATCGAGCGCGACCTGCACGACGGCGCCCAGCAGCGCCTCGTCGCGCTCGGGGTCGAGCTCGGCGTCGCCAAGCGCGCCGCCGCGCAGGACCCGGTGGCCGCGGCCGCGGCGCTCGACCACGCGCACCGCGAGGTCAAGGAGACGCTCGCGGAGCTGCGCGACCTCGTGCGAGGCATCCACCCGGCCGTGCTGACCGACCGTGGGCTCGACGCCGCGCTCTCGGCGCTCGCCGCGCGGTGCACCGTCCCGGTCACGGTCGACGTGCCCGACCCGGCGTCGCTCGCCGCCGCCGGCCCGAGCGCGCAGGCGGCCGCCTACTTCGTGACCGCCGAGGCCCTCACCAACGTCGCCCGCCACTCGGGCGCCCGCACCGCGACCGTCCGTGCCACGGTGCACGACTCCGTGCTCCGCCTCGAGGTGGTCGACGACGGCCGCGGCGGCGCGACCGCCCGACCCGGCAGCGGGCTCGACGGTCTGCGCAGCCGTGTCGAGGTGCTCGACGGCACCCTGACGCTCGACAGCCCCGTCGGCAGCGGCACCCGACTCACCGTGGAGGTGCCGTGCGCATCGTGATCGCCGAGGACTCCGTCCTCCTGCTGGACGGCCTGACCCGGCTCCTCGAGGCTGAGGGCCACCAGGTGACCCCCCACAAGACCGCCGACGAGCTCGTCGCCGCGATGAGCCGCGCCGACGCCCTGCCGGACCTGCTCGTGACCGACGTCCGGATGCCGCCGTCGCACACCGACGAGGGCCTGCGCGCCGCGGTCCACCTGCGGAGCATCCACAAGCGGCTCCCGGTGCTCGTGCTCTCGCAGTACGTCGAGCAGCGCTACGCCGCGGAGCTCTTCGCCGGGGACGTGCGCGCCCTCGGCTACGTGCTGAAGGACCGCGTCGCCGACGTCGACGAGTTCCTCGACGTCGTCGGCCGGGTCGCCGGCGGCGGCACCGTGATCGACCCCGAGGTCGTCGCGCAGCTGCTCGCCCGCGGCCGGCGCGCCGGGCTCGACGCCCTCACGGCGCGTGAGCGCGACGTCCTGGGCCTCATGGCGGAGGGCCGCTCGAACGCGGCCATCGCCGAACGTCTCGTGATCGGCCTCGGCGCCGTGGAGAAGCACGTCACGTCCATCCTGACCAAGCTCGACCTCGCCCCCGACGGTGACGACCACCGGCGCGTGCTCGCGGTCCTGCGCTGGCTCGAGCACGAACCCACCGGAGGAGACCGACCATGACCACGCACCACGAGCCGCTCGCGGACACCGCGGTCCTCACCCCGGGGGCCTCCGGCGCCCCGCGCACGCCGGACGCACCGCCGCCCGGCGGCGGGCAGCCGCCGACGGGTCTGCCGCCCGCACCGTCCCCGCGCGGGCCGGGCGCCCGCGCGCTCACCTGGGCCGGCGGGATCGTCGGCGGAGGGCTCCTGCTCCTCGCGGGCTTCCAGGGCGCGGACGCGCTCGCCCAGAGCACCGCCACCGAGCAGCGGGACTTCGCACCCGCGGACGTCGTCGAGCTCGTCGCCGACGGCCCGGTCGAGGTCACGGTGGGCACCGGGGACGTCGAGGTCGTGGCGCGCAGCCGCTCGGGGTTCGTCGACCCCTCCTTCGGCGGCCAGCTGCAGGGTGACCGGCTCGTCGTGGAGCACCGGTGCACGGGCATCTGGTTCGGGAGCTGCACCGCGGGCCTCGACGTGCGGCTCCCCGAGGACACCCAGGTCGTCGTGCGGTCCTCGTCCGGGAGCATCGTGGCGACCGGTATCGCCGGCGACGTCGACCTGAGCTCGGGGGACGGAAGCGTGACGGTCGACGGCATCGACGGCACGGTGCTCGCGGTCTCCGGCTCCGGCGGCGTCGAGGTGCACGACGCGACGGGCGGCGTCGAGGCGCGCTCGTCGGACGGGCACGTGCGGGTCGTCGACGCGGGCGGCGACGTCCTCGCGGGCTCCGGGTCCGGCGGCATCGAGGTCGCGGGCGTGCGGGGGACCGTCGACGCGCGGACGAGCGACGGGTCGGTCGACGTGCGGGACACCGACGGCGAGGTCGTGGCCCGCTCCGGCAGCGGTCGCGTCGCGGTCGCGGACGCCGGCGGCCGGGTCGAGGCGCAGAGCTCCGACGGGTCCGTCGAGGTGCTGGGCGCCGACGGCGACGCGCTCGCGGTCTCGGGCAGCGGCCAGGTCGCGGTCGTCGGCGCGAAGGGCAGGGTCGAGGCGCGGTCGTCCGACGGTCAGGTCGACGTGAGCGACGTCACGGGCGACGCCACGGCCGTCTCCGGCAGCGGCTCGGTCACGGTCGCGGCGGTCCAGGGGAACGTCGAGGCGTCCTCGAGCGACGGCCCCGTGACGGTGCACGGCACGGGCACGCCGGTCCGCCTCGAGATCTCGACGGCCGACGGCCAGCAGTTCGTCGAGGCCGCGACCGACCCGTCGGCGTCGCGCTCGGTGTCGATCCGCTCGGGCAGCGGCGACGTGTCCTACCTCGGGCCGCGCTGAACCGGAGCACCACCGGACCGCGCCGGCCGGGCCGGGCGTCACCCCGCCCGGCCCGCCGTGCGCGGCACCGGCCTCCGCGATCGGCAGGCCCGGCTGCGGGTGGCACGACAGAGGGCCCCGACCAGCGTCCGCTGGTCGGGGCCCTCTGCTCTCACCCGGTCGGGGTGGCGGGATTCGAACCCACGACCTCTTCGTCCCGAACGAAGCGCGCTACCAAGCTGCGCCACACCCCGGTTGAGCCTGCTCAGGATAGCGGAGTCGGGGGCGCAGGTCGAAACGGCCCCCGACGGCCACGACGTCCGCGTGCTCTGGCGGCTGGGGACGCCTTCGACGGGACGAGGATGTGTGGGACGCCGCCCCACCGGGGGGGCATCCCCGCACCGCGCCTCGGGCCGGGGCCAGTGCCGGCCGCGCACCGGACGCCGCCGCGCACAGGGCGCTCACCGACCGCCGGGTACTCCGCCTACGCGCTCCGCGGAACCCTCGCGACGCGCGGTGCATGAGGGTTGCCTCATCCGGTACGCGTCTGACACCGTGTTTCGTCGCGGCGGCTCCGGTCGTCGCTCGTTGTCGTCGACAGGGTCGTCGCCGGCCTGGACCGAGGGGGGCACAGTGGACATCACCCGTCGCACCGCGCTCGCGGTCCTGGGGGCCGGGGCCGGCGCGGTCGGCCTCGCGACGAGCGCGCACGGCCACGACGGGCCGGCGGCAGAGGCCGTGCCGGCCGGCGGGCCGTGGTCGTCGTCCGCGGTCGAGACGACGACGCTCGCGTGGTTCGACGCCGACTTCGCGACCGAGACGCTCGCCGAGGTCCCGCGGGTCCTCGAGGTGCGGGGCCTCACGCCGTCGACCCCGGAGCTCGCGGGCGTCCTGGTGTTCGACCCCCGGCTCCTCGCACGCCGCGGCGACGTGATGCTGTCGAGCGCGGGCCGCGTCTGGACCGTCCCGGTCGCCGAGCAGCGCACGCCGGAGGGCGCGACGGAGCTGCGGTTCGGGCTCACGAGCGCGCCCGGCGCGGAGCCGCACGACGCCCCGACGCTCGTGCTCCTGCCGCTCGTGCCGCGTGCGCTCTACCCCCTGGAGAACGTCGCGGACGTCGTCCCGCTCGCGCTCACGCTCACGGGCGGCGCGGGCGAGTACCGGTGGGCCGACGTGTCGACGACCGCGCCGCGCGAGCCGTGGGGTGCCGAGCTCGCCGCCGCGTGGACGTCGTGCGGCGTCGGCGCGGCCGGTGCGGCGCGCAGCTACCGGTTCCCCGTGGGCGTCCGCGTCGCCGGCGTCGGGCCCGGTCCCGTCCCCGCGGGCGCGCGCGTCACGGTCGACCTCGACGCCCGGCTCGTCGCCGCGGTGACCGCGTCCGAGCTGCGCCTCGACGGCGCCCCGCTCGACCGGTCGCGCGTGGAGGTCGTCTCGACGCGCGTGGGTGACCTGCTGCGGACGGTCGTGCACCTGCGCGACGAGGTCCCGGCGGACGCGGTGCTCGACGTCGCGCTCGACGTCACCCCGTCCGGCTCGGGCCACGACGTCGCCGGACTGCACTACGCGACGGTCACGCTCGCCGGGGTCGACGACGCCGCGCGCCCGCAGCGCGCCACCGGCCGGTACTCCGTGAGCGACCTCACGTCCTCGGGCACCCCGCACGCCGAGTCCGCCACGTGCGGCACGACCTGAGCGGGGGAGCGACGATGGCGGACTTCTGGGTCCAGGAGGCGCAGGCCTGGGTCAACAGCACGTACGGCGCGGTCGCGGGCTACACGCCGGTCGAGGTCGACGGCGTGACGGGCTGGCGCACGGTCTTCGCCCTGACGCGCGGGCTCCAGGTCGAGCTCGGGATCACCGCGCTCTCGGACAACTTCGGCGTGACGACGAGCGCACGGTTCGCCGCCCAGGTCGGGACGCTGACCCCGCAGAGCCCCGCGTCGAACGTCGTGCGGATCCTGCGGTGCGCGCTGTGGTGCAAGGGCTACCAGGGCGGCGACGTGCGCGACGGGGTGTTCGACGACGCGCTCGCGCTCGCGGTCGTCCGCGCCCTGCAGGACCTCGGGCTGCCCGGCACGACCCCCGCGGTCGACGTCAAGGTGATGAAGAGCCTGCTCAGCATGGACGCCTACCTCACGGTGCCGGGCGGGCGTGACGAGGTCCGGGCGTTCCAGCAGTGGCTCAACGCGCGCTACCTGCCCCGGCTCGACTTCGCGGTCGTCCCGTGCGACGGGCGCTACGCGCGTGACCTCCAGCGCGGCCTGATGCTCGGCGTGCAGTACGAGATCGGGATGGCCGACGGCGTCGCGAACGGCAACTTCGGTCCCGGTACGCAGGCCGGTCTGCGCGGCCCCGCGTACGTCGAGCCGGGCAGCACCGACGAGCGGGCGGCGTTCGTCCGGCTGTTCCAGGGCGCGCTGCTCTGCAACGGCTACGACACCCCGTTCGACGGCACGTTCGGCACCGCGACGTCGGACGCCGTGGCGGCGTTCCAGGACTTCGTGCAGCTCACCCCGACCGGCGTCGGTGACTTCGCCACCTGGGCCTCGCTCCTCGTGAGCTCGGGCGACCCGGACCGCCCCGGCACCGCGGCGGACACCTCGACGCCCCTGACCCCCGCGACGGCGACCGCCCTGCGCGACGCGGGCTACCGGACGGTCGGGCGCTACATGAGCGTCGCGACGAAGCGGTACCGGCGCACGGAGCTCGACGACGTGCTGGCCGCGGGGCTCACCACGTTCCCGATCTACCAGGAGTTCGGCAACGAGGCGAAGTACTTCACCGACGAGATCGGCTACGGCCACGGGCTGGCCGCCGCCCGCCGCGCCCGCCAGCTCGGGTTCCTGCCCGGCGCCGTCATCCACTTCGCGGTCGACTACGACGCGACGAACGACGACATCGACGCGCGGGTCATCCGCTACTTCGAGGGCGTCAACCGCGGGATCGGCGCCGCGCGGGCGGGGGAGTACCGCGTCGGCGTGTACGGCTCGCGGAACGTGTGCGCGCGGGTGTGCGCCCGCGAGCTCGCCGTGAGCGCGTTCGTCGCGGGCATGTCCCGGGGCTGGAGCGGCAACCTCGGCTTCCCGCTGCCCCCGCAGTGGGCGTACGACCAGGTCCAGACCCTCACGGTGGGCGCCGGGGCGGGCGTCGTGACGATCGACAAGGTCATCCGCTCCCCGAGGGCCGAGCCGGTCGGCGCCGACGGGCTCGTCGAGACCCCGCGCGGCACCGACGACGCGGGCTTCCACCAGATGTTCTGGTCGCTGACCCAGCTGCGCTTCGAGGCCGAGGTCGCGCTCCGCGGCGCGTCCGACGAGGCCCGCGCCCAGGCAGACGACCTCGTGCTGCACCACGCGCAGACGGGCAGGTTCGCGACGGCCGCCTGGACGGCGTCCACACCGCTCGCCGAGACCCGGCTCCCGGAGCCGGCGGCGTCCGAGGTCGCGGCGGCGCGCGCCCGGTTCCTCGCCACCCCGCCGCCCGCCGCGAGTCCCGTGGACTACGACGGCGACCTCGCGCACCTCGCGGCGAGCGCGCGCGCCTGGTCGATCGCGGGCTTCGGCGACGACCCGGCTACCGTCGGCCGCGGCGACCTCGGCAGCTGGGCCCTGGACCTCGTCGCCCTCTGGGCCGAGTACGCCACGGCCCGCGAGTCCGGCCCCGAGCCGCGCGGCGGTGCTCAGACCTGGCTCGCGGAGCGGATCGGCACGGGGACGGGCGCACTGACCCGCGCCGACCTCGTCGCGGACGTCGACGCGTACCTCGTCTCGCGGGCCCGCGAGGCGGACCCGTCGCGGGGCGTCGCGGACGTCGTGCGCGAGATCCTCGTGCGGTCCGCCCTGGACCCCACGTGGCGCTTCGCGGAGTTCCTCGACGCGCGCTTCGGTGGCAGGCACGTGACCGCCCGCAGTGCTGTGGCGGCGCTCGTCGACCCCCGGACCCCGTGGAGCGACGGCCCGGTCGCGCAGTTCTCGGGCACCCGGCGGCCCGGCGAGCGCAGCGCCGCGGTCACGAGCCGGCGCGAGCTCGGCGGCGAGGCCCGGGCGGTCGCCCAGGCGTTCGTGACCGTGCTGTGGCGGCTCGCGGGGCGCCCGCTCTCGTGAAGCAGCCGAGTCCGGTGCTCGGCTGGGCGGCTTCGTGAGGCGACTGGTGAGGCGCTGGTCCTGTTCCCGGTCAGCTCGCGCACGCGGGGCGTCCTCCCCCTTCGCTGTGCAGGAGGGCACATCGAAGTCGCCGACCCGTCGCCCTCGGGCGGGAGCAGCACGCCACGCTCCTCGAGCGGACGGTTCCCGGGGGCCCGGGCCGACGGCGCTCCGCCGGGCCGTGGGCGGTGCCGGCCTCGGCGTTCTCGCGCTCGTCGCCACGGGCTGTGGTCCGGACGAGTCGATCTCGGTGGACATGGCGACGACCGACGCCCGGGCGGGCGCCCTCGACGACGCGGCTGCGCTCCGGGAGGCGATGCGCGCGCACAGCGGCGCGGCGACGGTCCGTGACGCGACGGACGCGTGGTCGCGAACGGCTCTCGGCCGGCAGGCAGCGATCCACGAGCTCGGCGACGGCGATCTCGAGCTGGTCATGGTCTACGACGTGTCGGAGAACCAGGGGGGCGGGTGGTTCTCCAGCGAGGTGGTGGTCCGGCTCTGCACGCAGCTCGAGGTGCGGGGTGGCGACGACCCTCAGGTCGACCTCGTCGGCGCGCCTTGCCCCGACGGCCTCCCGCTTCCCGAGTACGTCGACACCTTCGTCGAGGTCACTCTCGAGTGAGCGTGGCACGAGCGTCCCCGTCTGCGGGACGAGCTCGCGGCGGAGCGGTCAGGGCGCTCAGCACGCGCGCACTGCTCGCTCCCGGGCGGGGCGGCTGGTGAACGGCAGCGACCGGAGCGCGGTGCGGGGCGCGTGGCCGCCGTGCAGCGTCAGCGCGCGACGAGCGTGATCAGCGTCGCCTCCGGGCGGCACGCGAAGCGCACAGGGGCGTACGGCGACGTCCCGAGGCCCGCAGAGACGTGCAGCCACGTCGACCCGTCGCCGCCCGAGCGGTCCGGTCGCGCGCCCGGCCAGCCGTGCAGACCCTTGGCGCGCCCCCGGTCGAGGTCGCAGTTCGTCACGAGAGCGCCGTAGAACGGCACGGCGAGCTGCCCACCGTGCGTGTGACCGGCGATGACGAGGTCCGCGTCGTCGGCGTGCATCGCGTCGAGCACCCGCCGGTAGGGCGCGTGCGTGACGCCGAGGTGCAGGTCGACGGGCGTCGCCCCGGTGCGCGCGTCGTCGGTGCCCCCTGCCTCGGGGAAGCGGTCCTGGTCGAGGTGCGCGTCGTCGACCCCGACGAGCGAGACCCGCCGCCCCGCCACGTCGAGCACGTCGCGCCGGTTGGTCAGGTCCTTCCACCCGGCGCCACGGAAGCGCGCAGCGAGCTCGCGCCACGGGAGCTCCGTGGGCGTCTGGCGTCGGGTCCCGCGCGAGTCCGGCAGCAGGTAGCGGCCCGGGTTCTTGGGGACGGGGGCGACGTAGTCGTTCGAGCCCATCACGAACGCACCGGGCTTCGCGAGGTGCGGCTCGAGCGCGTGCAGCAGCGGGCCCATCGCGCCGAGGTGCGCCCAGTTGTCGCCCGTGTCGATCACGAGGTCGGCGTCGAGCGACGCGAGGTCGCGCACCCAGTCGACCTTGCGGCGCTGGCCGGGCACGAGGTGCAGGTCCGCGAGGTGCAGGACGCGCAGCGGCGCCTCGCCCGCGGGCAGCACGGGGACCGTGACCTCACGGAGCGCGTACCAGCGCACCTCGACGAGCGAGGCCCACGCGAGCGCGCCCACGCCACCGAGCGCGAGCCCGCCGAGGGCCCGCGCCGTACCGGCCGGCATCAGCCGTTGCCGCCGTTCCCACGACCGGGGCCGCCGTTGCCGCCGTTGCCGCCGCCCTGCTGGCCGCCGTCCTGGCCGGGCGCCGGCTGCGGCTGACCGTCCTGCGGCCGCTGCCCGTTCGAGACGGTGAGCGTGATGGTCGCCCCCGTCGGTGCCTCACCGCTCGGAGACTGACCCGCAACGCGTCCTGCGGCCATCGTCGAGGGCACCTGCGTCGGGTCGACGACCACGGCGAAGCCGGCGGACTCGAGCATGCGCTGCGCCTCGCCCGGGTCCCACCCGAGGACGCTCGGGACACCGATCTGCTTGCCGTTGAGGTCCGTCGGCGACACCTCGCCGAACGCCGGGACCTCCTGGCCCGCAAGGGCCTGCTCCATGAACCGCTTCCACGTCGGGGCGGCCACGGACGCGCCGAACATACGAGGGATGACCTTGTCCTTGACCCGGACGTTCTTCATCTGGAACATCCCGTCGGGGTAGCCGACCCACACCGACGCCGCCATGACGGGCGTGTAGCCGACGAACCAGGTGTGCTCGTTCTCGGAGGTCGTACCGGTCTTCCCGGCCGACGGGAACGGCGGGGCGTCGACCGAGCTCGCGGTACCCGACCAGACGTTGCTCAAGGCATAGTTCATCGCGTTGGCGACCCGAGGCTCGATGGCCTGCGCGCAGTTCGCCGACGGGACCGGCAGCTCCGCACCGTTGGCGTCGAGGATCTTCGTGATCGCGATCGGGGAGCAGTGGGTGCCGCCCGAGGCGAAGGTCGCGAAGGCCTCGGCCATCGACAGCGGCGCGACCGAGTTCGTCCCGAGCACATTCGCCGGGAAAGGGTCGAACGTGCCGTCCCCGGAATTGCCCCCCGCCTTGTGGATCCCGAGCTGCTCGGCGCCCTGCATGATGTTGCACAGGTCGAGCTGCGTCGCCATCGTGAGGTACGCGAGGTTCACGGAGTTCTTCGTCGCGTCGAGCACCGACATCATGGCGCCCTTGCCCTCGGCGTTGCCGGGCGTGTACGGGCTGTTCTTGCCCTTCTTGCCGCACGCCCGGAACTGGTTCTCGTTGAGCGGACGCACCGCACCGTTCACCTGCTCGCGCAGGCTGTGGCCCTGCTTGAGCCACTCGAGGAGCGTGAACGGCTTGAACGTCGAACCGGGCGGGAAGCCGCTCGCTGCGCCGTAGAGGTTGTCCGCGTTCCAGTTCACGGACGTCTCGGTCGCGCTCGCGGTGTTGTTGTAGTTGCGGTTCTGCGCCATCGCGAGGATCTCGCCGGTCCCCGGCCGGACGACCGAGATGGCCGAGCCGATCCCGGACGCGTCGTCGACGGGGATGCCGTTCTTGACCTCGGCGTCCGCGGCGGCCTGCAGGCGTGGGTCGAGCGTCGTGGTGATGGTCAGCCCGCCGCGGTACAGCAGCTCCTGGCGCTCCTCGAGCGTCGCCCCGAACGCGGGGTCGTGGATCATGACCTTCGTGACGTAGTCGCAGAAGTAGCCGGACCCCGGGACGACCTCACCGGCGGTGCTGCAGCCGAGCTTCGTGTTCTGCACGCGGAGTGTGGTCTCGATCGGCGTCGCGATCCCGGCGTCGTGCTCCTCGGGCGTGATGATCCCCTGGTCGCGCATGAGTCCCAGGACCGTCGCGCGGCGGTTCGTCGCGTCGACGGGGTTCTTGACGGGGTCCCACTTGGTCGGCGCCTGCGTGATCCCGGCGATCGTCGCGGCCTCGAGGTAGGTGAGCTCGGCGGCGGGCTTGCTGAAGTAGTACTGCGCTGCCGCCTCGACGCCGTAGATGGCGATGCCGAACTGCGCGATGTTCAGGTAGTTCTCGAGGATCTGGTCCTTCGGCATGCTCTTCTCGAGCGCGATGGCCAGCTTCGCCTCGCGGAGCTTGCGGCTGATGCCCTCGGCGCCTTCCGCGGTCCGGGCTGCCTCGAGCGCGTCGCGGTCGTCCTCGCGCTTGGCCTTCTCGATGAGCACGTTCTTGACGTACTGCTGCGTGAGCGTCGACGCGCCCTCCTTCTGGTCGCTCAGGAGGGTCTTGACGGTCGCGCGCGCCATGCCGGTGGGGTCGATGCCGCCGTGCTCGTAGAACCGCTTGTCCTCGACCGCGAGGACCGCCTGGCGCATGATGGGCGCGATCTGGTCGAGGGCGACGACGATGCGGTTGTCGTGGTAGAAGGTCGCCAGCACCGAGCCGTCCGCCGCAAGCATCGTCGACTTCTCCGACAGCGGTCGCTGCTCCCCGAGCTCGGACGGCAGGTCGTCGAACGCGGTGACCGTCAGGTCGGTCGCACCGTTCGTGACGGCGACGGCCGGCAGGATGAGCCCGGCGGCGAGCAGGCCCCCGACGCCGGCCATGAGGACGAACGCGAGGAGCAGCGCGAGCGCCTGGAACGCGTTGACCTGACGGCCGCGCACAGAGGTAGCCATGGTCCGTAGGGTACGTGAGGCGGCTGACGACGCGACGTGGCGACCGTCACGCAGGTCCCCGTCTCCACGCGACCTGCACACCTCCTCCGCCGCTCCTCCCGCGCCCGCACAGGATCGCGAGCCGTCGTCGTGCTGTCCGGCGGGCGGCCAATAGCCCGGCACGGGGCAAATCGGGTGAAAACGGCAGAAGATGACCCGATCGGAGGACTGTGGGCTGGTGTCACCAGGCACTACGGTCCCCGCAGGGCGCTCAGGCGCTACGGGGCGCCGGATCGACCGGCGGAGGTCGACGAGAGGTATCTGCGTGGCGACGATGCTGCAGGACGCGCACTGGGTCGCTGGGGCCGCGTGCGGCGTCGGCAAGGTGTCCCCCGACGCGCTGTTCGTCGAGGGGGCCGCCCAGCGGGAGGCGAGGTCGGTGTGCACCGGGTGCCCGGTGCGGCTCGAGTGCCTCGCGGACGCGCTCGACAACCGGATGGACTTCGGGGTCTGGGGCGGCATGACGGAGCGCGAGCGCCGGGCGCTGCTGCGCCGGCGGCCCGAGGTCCGGTCGTGGCGGGCAGAGCTCGTCGGGACGGGGGAGCCGGTCGGGGCCGCCCGCTAGGGTGTGGCCCATGGCCACCACGTGGGAGTACGCGACCGTCCCCCTGATCATCCACGCCACCAAGGCGATCCTCGACCAGTGGGGTGCCGACGGCTGGGAGCTCGTCCAGGTGATCCAGGGGCCCGACGCGGGCCTCGTGGCGTACCTGAAGCGACCCAAGGGCGCGTGATGGGGGCCTCCGAGCGGCTCGCCGAGCTCGGCCTCGAGCTGCCGCCGGTCGCGGCGCCCGTCGCGTCGTACACGCCGGCGGTCCGGACCGGGCAGTACGTCTACACCTCCGGGCAGCTGCCCTTCGTCGACGGCGCTCTGCCCCGGACCGGCAAGGTCGGCACGGGCGAGGGTCTCGTGGACCCGGCGGACGCCGCGGAGCTCGCGCGCACGGCCGCGCTCAACGCCCTCGCCGCGGTCGCGTCGGTCGCCGGGGGCCTCGACAACGTCGTGCGGATCGTCAAGGTCGTGGGCTTCGTCGCGAGCGACCCGACGTTCACCGGGCAGCCCGCGGTGATCAACGGCGCGAGCGACCTGCTCCGCGACGTCCTCGGGGACGCGGGCGTGCACGCGCGCTCCGCGGTCGGCGTCGCGGTCCTGCCGCTCGACTCGCCCGTCGAGGTCGAGGTCGTCGCCGAGGTCGCCTGACGGCGCCGCCCGACCGACCCCCGACGGCGCCGCCCGCCCGGGGCGGCCCGCACCCGCACCGACGAGGGCCCCGACCGCACGTGCGGTCGGGGCCCTCGTCGGTGCGTGCTGCGTGCGGCTCAGCGCGCGCGGCGCTCCAGGCGGTCGACGTCGAGGAGCACGACCGCGCGCCCCTCGCGGCGGACCCAGCCGCGCGCGGCGAAGTCGGCCAGCGCTTTGTTCACGGTCTCGCGGGAGGCGCCCACGAGCTGGGCGAGCTCCTCCTGCGTCAGGTCGTGCGCGACGCGGATGCCCTCGTCGACGGTCTCGCCGAAGCGCGTCGCCAGGTCCAGCAGCGCCTTGGCCACCCGGCCGGGCACGTCGGAGAACACGAGGTCCGCGAGCGCCTCGTTGGTGCGCCGGAGCCGGTGCGCGAGCGCCTTGAGCAGGTGCATCGCGACGGTCGGGTTCGCCTCGAGCCACGCGATGAGCGCCGAGTGGGCGAGCTCGAGCAGGCGCGCGTCGGCCACGACGGTGGCGGTCGCGGTGCGCGGGCCGGGGTCGAACAGCGACAGCTCGCCGAACATCTCACCCGGTCCCTGCACGGACAGCAGGTTCTCGCGGCCGTCGCTCGAGCGCCGGCCTAGCTTGATCTTCCCGGACGTGATCACGAAGAGCCGGTCACCGCGCTCGCCCTCGTGGAAGAGCACGTCACCCCGGCTGACCTCGATCGGGGACATCGACGCGATCAGTGCACGGGCCGCCTCGGGGTCCATGTTCACGAACAACGGGGCCGACAGTACGACGTCGTCCTCCACGCTGGACCTCCACCCGCTCCGCCGGACACTGCTGCCAGGGGACAGTCTGCCGCATCAGCCCCGGTCAGGGCGGACGAGGGTCCTGGCGGGCGGCGTGGCGGGCTCTTCGGCGAGGTGCTCGACGAAGCGGTCGGTCGCCGCGGCGAACGCCACGTCCACCTCCGCCTGGTAGCGCGCGAGCCGGCCGTCGAGGTCGCGCAGCGCCTCGAGCTGGTGCACCTCGGCCATCGGGAGACCGGCGCGCAGCGAGCGGAGCAGCTCGACGTGACGCGGGATGTCCGGGGCAGCGCCTGCCGGGAGGAGGGTCTCGCCGTCGACCCCGAGCGGCTCGGGGACCGTGATGACCGCGATCGCGACGTCCAGGCGGGCCCGGACGAGCCGGCGCCAGTGCGCGACCCGCCGGCGCTCGGCGTTCAGGGCTGCACGGTGGTCGCTCAGCCGGTCGGCCACGGAGGTCTCGACCACCAGCGACATCCGTCCGCTCCCGTCTCTGCGCCGCCGCCCTGTCGGCGGTTCACCCGGTAGTTCGACGCGGGAGGGCGCGGACTTGAGGTGCGTGGCGTCCGGGCAGGTCACGATCACCCGGCGGGCCCAACGAGGACCACGCGGACGCCCCGCCCCGTAGGCTGCCCGTGTGACGACGCGCCGGTGGAACACCGAGACCCACCTGGCGCGCGTGCGCCGGGCCCGGCGCGTCAACCGGGTGCTCGCGCTGCGCTACCCCGACGCGCACTGCGAGCTCGACTTCACGACGCCGCTCGAGCTGCTGGTCGCGACCGTGCTGTCCGCGCAGACCACCGACGTGCGCGTCAACCAGGTCACCCCCGAGCTGTTCTCGCGCTACCCGGACGCGGCGGCGTACGCGTCGGCGAACCGCGAGGACCTCCAGGACGTGCTGCGCCCCACCGGCTTCTTCCGCGCCAAGGCCGACGCGGTCATCGGCATCGGGCAGGCGCTCGTCGAGCGGTTCGGCGGCGAGGTCCCGGCGCGGCTCGAGGACCTGGTGACGCTCCCGGGCGTCGGCCGCAAGACGGCGAACGTCGTGCTCGGCAACGCGTTCGGCGTCCCGGGGATCACGGTCGACACCCACGTCGGCCGGCTCGCCCGGCGGCTCGGCTGGACGGAGTCCGAGGACCCCGTCAAGGTCGAGCTGGAGCTCGGCGAGCTCGTCGAGAAGCGCGAGTGGACCATGGCGTCGCACCGGCTGATCTTCCACGGCCGGCGCACGTGCTTCGCCCGCAACCCCGCGTGCGGGGCGTGCCCGGTCGCGCTCGACTGCCCGTCGTACGGGGTGGGCGAGACCGACCCGGAGCGCGCCGAGGCGATGCTCAAGGGCTGACGCCCGCGGCCCGACCACGCGCCGCGGCCCCCGCGATGCCCGTTCCCGCAGGGCGAGCACGCCCGACGACCGCGCCGCCGTCCCGGTCGTGCGGAGTCAGACGGGCGCGACCTCGCGGAGCCACCGCAGCAGCAGCTCGTTGACCCGCTCGGGCGCCTCCTCGGCGAGGAAGTGCCCCTTCCCGGGGATGAGCTCGAACCGGTAGCCGGCGCCGAGCCCGCGAGCGACCCGCCCCGTGGCTGCGGCGTAGGGCGCCGAGCGGCAGCCGTCCGCACCGCCGTGCAGCTGCAGGACCGGGACCGCCTCGGCCGCGCGCAGGGCCGCGAGGTGGCGTTGGCCGTCCATGCGGGGGCCCGAGCGCACGAGCCAGCGCACCTGCTCCATCGCCGAGTGCGCGGCGAACGGCACGGACGCGGCGCGGCGGTACGTGGTCGCGACCTCCGGCGTGAGCCACGCCGTGCCGCCCGACCACTCCCGCAGGAGGCGGACCACGAGGTCCGTGCGGGTCAGCGCGCGCTCGGGCAGGAGCGGGAGCTGGAAGAACGCGAGGTGACGGGCCGCGCGGAGCCGGAGCGCGGCGCCGCGCTGCGAGCGGGCCTGCAGGGGGTGCGGGGCGGAGAGCGCCGCGACCGCGAGCGTGACGTCGGGCTGGTAGGCGGGCATCGCCCACGCGACCTCGCCGCCCGTGCCGCTGCCGACGACGACCGCGCGCTGCGAGCCGAGCGAGCGCACGAGCCCGGCGACGTCCCGGACGAGGGTCGGCACGTCGTAGCCGAGCGGGGGCTTGTCGGAGCCGCCCGACCCGCGCAGGTCCATCGCGGCGACCCGGTACCCCGCCTCCGCGAGCGCGGGCACCTGGTGCCGCCACGCCCACCAGAACTGCGGGAACCCGTGCAGGAGGACCACGAGCGGGGCGTCGTTGTCGTCCGGCCCGGCGAGCGCGACGTGGAAGCGGGCGCCGTTCGCGGCGACGTGCTGGTGCCGCCAGGGTCCGTCGATGAGCAGGGTGGAGGAGTCGACGGTCACCCCGGGGAACCTACCGCCTGGCGGGGTCCGCAGGGGCCGCCGTCATCCGTCCGGGGTGACCGGGCGGGCACCGCGGTGGCGCACAGGTGGGCGGGTGGGCGCCGTCAGGCGTCCGAGGGGAGCCCGGCGTCCTCGAGCGGCTCGGCGTCGGCCTCGAGGGACGCGGCCGTCCGGCGGTCCTTGGGCGGGTCGAAGCGGTAGCCGACGTTGCGGACCGTGCCGATGAGCTGCTCGTGCTCAGGGCCGAGCTTGGCGCGCAGCCGGCGGACGTGGACGTCGACCGTCCGGGTACCCCCGTAGTAGTCGTACCCCCAGACCTCCTGCAGCAGCTGCGCGCGCGTGAACACGCGGCCCGGGTGCTGCACGAGGTACTTGAGGAGCTCGAACTCCTTGTAGGTGAGGTCGAGCGGACGGCCGCGCAGCCGCGCGGTGTACCCGCCGGCGTCGATCGTGAGCTCGCCCGAGGAGATCTCCTGCGGGGCGTCGTCGTACCCCGCGGTCGCCGCGCGCTCCATGACGAGGCGGAAGCGGGCCTCGACCTCGGCCGGGCCGGCGTGCTCGAGGACGATGTCGTCCGCGCCCCACTCGGCGGTGACGACCGTCAGGCCGCCCTCCGTGAGGACGAGCACGAGCGGGACGGTCAGCCCGGTGGCGCGCAGCAGCCGGCACGTGGTGCGGGCGTTCACGAGGTCGCGGCGTGCGTCGAGCACGAGGATGTCGGCGTCGGGCGCGTCGACGAGTGCCGACGGCTCGACCGGGAGGACCCGCACCCGGTGCGAGAGCAGGCCGAGTGCCGGGAGCACCTGTGCCGAGCCCCCGGAGGACGGTGTGAGGAGCAGCAGATCTGCCACCGGCGGACCTCCTAGCCTGGGAGTGGCCTTCACGGTACAGGCTCGGCGCGGTCCTCGACGCGGCTGTCCGGGTGGGCCCGTCTGCGACAATCGTCGCCGTGCCCCGCTCCTCGACCCCGTCCGTGCCCGTGAGCCGACCCACCCCGGCGCCGTCCGTGCCGGGCGAGGCGACGGTCCCCGGACGGGTGCGGTAGGTCCCGGTGCAGGTCTCGACACGTGCGGTCTCCACGGCCGCGCTCGCGGCGCTCGTCGCCGTCGCGGGCTACGTGAGCGACCCGACGGTGCTCGACGTGCCGTACGCGCAGTACGCGCTGCCCGCCGTCGTGGCGTTGCTCACCGTCGCGTTCGCGATCGGCTGGCCGGTCCTGGCGCAGCTCCCGGGCCGGCTGGGCTCGTCGATCGTGATCGCCCTCGTCGGCGTCGGTGCCGTCGCGACGGTCCAGCGGACCGTCGACGAGCCGTACCTGCGCGGGCTGCCGGTCGTGTTCGCGTTCTCGGTGCTGCTCGCGTTCGTCAACGAGCTCGCGCGGCGCGGCGGGCGCGAGCGGCTCGTCGAGTCGGTCACGGGCACGGTCGCGGGGACGCTCATCGCGGTCACCGCCGCGGGCTGGGTCGCGACGCAGCACACGCCCGGCGGGGCCAGCCTGCTCGTGGCCGGGGCGCTCGCGCTCGCGGCGGGCTCGGCGGCGTCCGCGCTGCCCTTCCACGGCTGGACGGGCGCCGGTGTGACGACCGGCGTGGCGGCGGCCGCGGGGGCCGTCGGCGGGCTCGTGCTGCCGTCGATCGACCCGCTGGCCGGTGCGCTGCTCGGCATCGGGGTCGGGGTGCTCGTGAGCTCGCTCCAGGAGCTGTTCGACCGGCTGCCCGCGCTCTCGCGCCGGCCCGCGGCGATCGCGGCGCTCGTCGTGCCCGTGCCGGTCACGGGGATCCTCGTCTACGTCGTCGGGCGCGTGCTCGTCGGCTGAGCCGGAGCCTGCGCGCCGGCTCGACGCCGCGCGTCAGTAGACGAGCGCCTGCGCGCCCTCCGCGAGCGACTCCTCGACGAACACCGCCGCCCCGGCGATCCGCACACCGGGCAGCACGTCGTCGGGCCCGATGCCGCGGCGGGCCGCGCACTGCGTGCAGACCGTGACCCGGCCCCCCTCGAGCACGGTCTCGATCAGGTCCTGCGCGGCGGCGGCGTGCTCGAGCACGAGGTCGGCCGCGCGCCCCGGGACGCCGAACCACGCCGACTCGCCGGTCAGCCACAGGCTGACGTCCACGCCGGCCGCGACACCGGCGGCGGCGACGGTCAGGGCCTGGTTCGCGGCCTCGGGCCGGTCGGTGCCGGATGTCGACTTGATCACGAGCGAGCGCCTGGGGGTCGTCACGGGAAGAGCGTAGGGGTGGGGGTCGTTAGGATCGGGGGATGCACACGCTCGAAGCAGTGTTCATCGGTCTCCTGGTCGCTTCCGCGCTGACCATCGGCTGGTTCTCGGTGTACGTGGTGTACCGGCTGTTCAAGGGCCAGCGCTGACCACCGGGTCCTGAGGCCGGGCTGCTGCGGGCGCGTCCCGCACGGTCCGACAGAGGAAGGCAGCCATGGCATTCACCCTGCCCGAGGGACTCGCTCCCGAGGTGTACCCGCTCGCGTGGCTCGTCGGACGCTGGTCCGGCGAGGGCGTCGTCGGGTACCCCGGCATCGACGAGGCTCCCTTCACGCAGGTGGTCGAGTTCACCCACGACGGCGGCCCGTACCTCGCGTACACGTCGACCATCCGCCTCGTGGAGGTGCCCGACGACGCCGCCGCCCTCGTCGCGGACGGCGTGACGCCCGACGGTCCCGCGCACGACGACGTGCCGCCCGGCCCGGTCGACGGACCAGGGCCCGTGTGGGCGACCGAGTCCGGCTACTGGCGCGTCCCGCCGGAGCGCACGGACGAGCTGACCGACGAGCAGCACCCCGTCGAGGTGCTCCTCTCCGACCCGTCGGGCCACGTCGCGCTGTACGTCGGCGCGGTCGGCAAGGGGCGCATCGACCTGGTGAGCGACCTCATCGCGCGCACCGCGACCGGTGCCGAGGTCAGTGCCGGCAAGCGGCTCTACGGGCTCGTCGAGGGCGACCTCATGTGGGCCCACGACATCGCGGCGTTCGGCCACCCGATGCAGTCGTACGCGTCGGCGCGCCTCGTCCGGGACGGGTCCTGATGACCACGGGCACCGGGCCGGAGCTCGGGCAGGCCGTCACGGGCACCCCGGACACCCCGCTCGCCGAGGGCGCCGGGACGCTGACCGGGGCCGCGGGCGCCGTCGGGCAGGGCCTGACCGAGGGTGACGCGACGGCGGTCGTGGCACCGCCCCGGCACACCTCGCCGCTGCTGCGCCGCCGCGGGGCCGTCGCCGGCGCCGGGCCGGACGCCGGCGTCGCGTGGCACTACGGGGACCCGACCGCCGAGCAGCGCGCGCTCACCCGCGGGGGAGCGGTCGTCGACCAGTCCCACCTCGGGGTCGTGCGCGTCGCGGGCCCGGACCGGCTCACGTGGCTGCACTCGATCACGTCGCAGCACCTCACGGACCTCGCGCCGCGGACCTCGACCGAGCTGCTCGTGCTCAGCCCGCAGGGGCACGTCGAGCACGCCGCGGGCGTCGTCGACGACGGCGAGGCGACCTGGCTGATCACCGAGGGCGCGCACGCGCCGACCCTCGCCGCGTGGCTGGACCGCATGCGCTTCACGCTGCGCGTCGAGGTCGCCGACGTGACGGACGACTGGGCTGCGATCGGCGAGCCGGTCTCCGCCGAGGGCGCCGAGGGCGAGCCGATCACCTGGCGCGACCCCTGGCCGCACACCGCGCCGGGCGGCACCCGCTACGGGCCCGACGACGCGCAGCACCCCGGGCTCGACCGGGCGTGGCGGCTCGTGCTCGTGCCGCGCGCCGAGCTCGCCGAGGCCGTCGCCGCGCGCGAGGCCGCCGGCTGGCCGCTCGTCGGCACGTGGGCCAGCGAGGCCGTGCGCGTCGAGGCGTGGCGTCCGCGGCTCGGCCGCGAGGTCGACCACCGCTCGATCCCGCACGAGCTGGACTGGCTGCGCACCGCGGTGCACCTCGTCAAGGGCTGCTACCGCGGCCAGGAGACGGTCGCGCGCGTGCACAACCTCGGCCGACCGCCGCGCCGGCTCGTCATGCTGCACCTCGACGGGTCCGGCCACCTGCTGCCCGAGCCGGGCGCGGAGGTCCGCGAGCTCGGGGACCTCGCGAACGGCGGCCAGGCCGGGCGCGCGGTCGGTCAGGTCACGAGCGTCGCGCGGCACCACGAGCTCGGGCCCGTCGCGCTCGCGGTCGTCAAGCGCTCGACGCCGGTGGACGCCGAGCTCGTCGTCGACTGCGACGGCGGGGCGGTCGCGGCCGGCCAGGAGGTCGTCGTCGCGGGCGAGGGGGTCTCGGCCGACCGGCCCGCCGCCCGCGGGCCCCTGACGCGCGGCCTGGGGCAGCGCCCGAGCCTGTGACCGTCCGGGCGGTGGTGCGCGCGTGAGCGAGGCGACCACGCCCGACGAGCCGGGCTTCCGGCGGGCGGCCCGCGTGCAGGTCGCCGCGCGCGTGCGCCAGGGCCGGGCGCGGGTGCGGACGTCGTTCGTCCCGACGCTCCAGGCCGCGGTCGCGGCGGGCCTGTCGTGGGCGCTGGCCTACTACGCGCTCGGCCACGAGTTCCCGTTCTTCGCACCCGTCTGCGCGTGGGTCGCGCTCGGGTTCAGCGCGGACCGGCAGGTGCGGCGCGTCGCGGAGCTCGCCGTGGGCGTCGCGATCGGTGTCGGGCTCGGCGACCTCGTCGTGCACGTCATCGGGAGCGGCCCCTGGCAGATCGCGCTCGTCCTGTTCGTCTCCGCGACGCTGGCCCGGTTCATCGACCGCGGGGCCGTCCTCACGACGCAGGCCGGGGTGCAGGCGATCGTCATCGTCGGGCTGCCGGCGCTCTCCGCCTCCGGCAGCAGCCCGCTCGGGCGGTGGACCGACGCCCTCGTCGGCGGCGTGGTCGCGCTCGGGGTCGCGGCGCTCAGCCCCGACGACCCGCGGCGCCGCCCCCGTGCGCAGGCCCGGCAGGCGGTGCTCGAGCTCGCCGGGATGCTGGACGTCCTGGCCCGCGGGCTGCGGACCGGCTCGGCGCACGACGTCGAGGACGCCCTGATCCGCGGCCGGGCGTCCCAGCCCGCGCTCGACGACTGGCGCGAGGGGGCGGCGAACGCCCGCAACCTCGCCCGTGTCTCGCCTGCGGGTCGACGGCACCGCGACGAGCTGGGGGCGCTCGGGGCCTCGGCGGTCTACGTCGACCGGGCCATGCGCAACGCGCGCGTGCTGGCGCGGCGCTCGCTGTCGGTCGTCGAGGCCGACCACGACCGGGGCCTCGGCGAGGTCGGCGGGACGCTCGAGCAGCTCGCGCGCGCCACCGAGTCGCTCGCGGGCTCGCTCGCGGTCGGGGGTGGCACGCTCCCGACCCGGCGCGAGCTGGTCGCGGTCGCCGAGCGGCTCGACCCGTTCCGGCTGGCCCCCGACGACTGGCAGGTGCAGAGCCTCGTGCTGCTGCTCCGCTCGCTCACCGTCGACCTGCTCGAGGCGGCCGGCGCCCCGGGCGGCGAGGCCCGCGAGGCGCTGCCGGAGCTGTGAGGCGGGCGCGGCGACGCGGAGACCGGTGCGGGGTCGACCCCGGAGCGGGAGCGCCCCGGACGCGCGGCCACGTAGGCTCGCCTCGTGATCGGAGCCGTGCAGACCCTCGTCTATGTCGCGTTCTACGTCGTGATCTTCCTGCTCGCGGTGTGGGCGCTGGTCGACCTGCTGCGGCGCCCCGCGCAGGCGTTCCTCAGCGCGGGCAAGCGGACCAAGAAGTTCTGGGGGCTGGTCCTCGGGGCCGCGGTCCTGTTCGCGTTCGTCGCGCTGCCCTACCCGATCGGCTTCGGGTACCTGAGCTTCCTCGCGCTCGGCAGCGCGGTCGCCGCCGCCGTCTACCTCGCCGACGTCAAGCCCGCGGTCACGCCGTACTCGGGCGGGCGCGGGCGCGGTCCGTCGGGTCCGCGCGGCGGCTGGTGAGGGCCCTGCTGGTGAGGGCGCGCCCCGTCCTCGTCACGCGCGCCGGCGCCGCCGCGGGAGCGCGCCAGTGAGGGCCGTGGTCCAGCGGGTCACGCGCGCGTCCGTCACGGTCGACGGCGACGTCGTGGGCCGGCTCGACCGTCCGGGGCTCGTCGCGTTCGTCGGCGTGACGCCCGGGGACGGCCCGGCGCAGGTCGAGCTGATCGCCCGGAAGATCGCGGACCTGCGGATCCTGCGCGACGAGCAGTCGGTGCTCGACGTGGGCGCGCCCGTGCTCGTGGTCAGCCAGTTCACGCTCTACGCCGACACGCGCAAGGGCCGGCGGCCCACGTGGAACGCCGCCGCTCCCGGCGACGTCGCCGAGCCGCTCGTGGACGCGGTGGTCACGGCGCTGCAGGAGCGGGGCATCGAGGTCGCGACCGGGGTGTTCGGGGCTGACATGGCCGTCGAGCTCGTCAACGACGGGCCCGTGACGATCCTGCTGGAGTCGGTGCCCGAGCCCGCGTGAGGCTCCTCCGTCGCTGCGACGGCGCGCACGACCGTCCCGGACAACCGTCCACATTCCGGGCGCGATTGCTCCCGGAATGCCCTGCGGTGCACGTTCCCGCAGGTCAGGGCGGTTGAGCCGGTCGGGTGAACGGCGGGGCGCCCGGGCGGACCGCCGCGCCGGGCGGTGCGATCGTGAGCGCCGCGCACGGTCCCACGGTTGTCCGGTGGAGTCGCCGGCGGACGAGGGCACCGGGTCGGAGGTGGGTCGGTGCGCCCCCCGCGGCCGGCGCACCGGCAGGGGGACAGCACATGCAGGAGACAGCCATCCGGACCGCGAGGGTCGTGCTCGGCCCGTTCGTCGACGACGCAGGGGAGCCGTGGAGCGGCGAGGTCACCGTCACCTCCTCGACCCCGCGCGTCTGGGCAGCCACGGGAGCCGTCGTCGCGCCCCGGCCGGTGCCCGTCGCGCTGACCGCCGACGGGACGGCGACGCTCGACCTGCCCGTCACGGACCAGCCGGGCTTCACCGACGGGGCCGGGCGCGCGCTGACGGGGTGGACCTACACGGTCGACGTCGTGCTCGACGGGGCGCCCTACGCACGGCACACGTTCGCCCTCCCGTCACGGGTCGCGGCGGGCGGGCCGGTGCGGCTCGTCGTGCTGCCGGACGGCGGCAGCGTCGCGGAGCACGGTGGTGCGTCTGCCCTGGCGCCCGGGTCCGGCCCCGCGCCGGCGGCGGTGTCCTGGACCGCGTCGTCGCCCGTGCCGGTTCCCGCGTCGGCGGCTGCGGTGGGTCAGGCCCCGGCGGCCGGGTCGGGCCTCGCGGCGCGGACCGCTCCCGCGCCGGGCGCGCAACCGGTGTGGCCGGCCCTGGCCCCGCCGCCCGGGGCACGCCCGGCACCGGCACGCCCCCAGGACCGCGCGCTGTCGCGGCGGGACACGTTCCGCGCGGGTGCCGTCGCGCTCGGGGCCGCGGCGCTCACCGGGTGGGCCGCGTCGCCCGTCGCCGCCGCACCGACCCGCCGCGCCTCCGCCGCGCCGAGCCCGGAGCCGGTCGTGCCCGCGCTCGCCGGGGCCGTGACGCTCGCCCAGGTCGTCGAGCAGGACCTGACGATCGGGTCCGTCGAGCAGCCGCGGACGCTGCGGATCAAGTCGTCCGGCGCCGGGGGGAGCGAGCGCAGCCCCGACCTGTACGACTCGACGGGGCGGATCGTGCTCGAGTCGTACCAGCCGCACTTCAAGTGGTACGGCGAGTCGATCCGCGTCCAGCTCAAGGACCCGCGCGCCAAGGGGATGCTCGCCTACCAGGCGCACTGGCCGACCCCGCACTACGCGGGCGGAGACTTCTCGGGGCGCGCGGTCCACCCCAAGGACCCGATCACGATCGCCTGGATCGGGGCGCACTTCCTCGACAACGACGACCCCACGCAGCTGCGCAACAACCTGCGCCACGGGCACCTCAACTTCGAGGTCCCCGACTCCCGCGGCGACCTCCAGACGCGGTTCGAGATCAAGCTCATCGACACGGTCACCGGCAAGATCGGCACCGACCGCTCCGCGATCCGGACCAACCTCGCGGACTTCGAGCACCAGGTCGGCGCCGCCGGCGAGCAGCTGCGGATCGTCGGCAACGACACCCGGCACAAGGACCTCGCGTTCTCGCTCGAGCACGGCGCCAAGCAGCCGCGCTGGATCCTGCGCGCCGCGGCGGGCGGGGCGCAGCTGCAGTTCCGGCGGTACGCGCCCGGCGCGGTGCACGTCGACTCCCCGCTGCAGCTCGACCCGGGTGACGGGCGGGTGCTCGTCGGGGGCGACGAGGGCTCCGCGGGTGGCCTCGTCGTGCGGCGGCGCGACGGCGTGGCGCTGACCGTGCAGACACTGCTGCCCGGCGGGCACGGGATCCTCGTGAGCGGCCCCGCCGGGGACCCGACCGCGCGGGTCATCGAGGGCGACGCGACCGGGGACGCGATCCGGCGGTTCGTCGTCCAGGTCGACGGCACCATCGCGTGGGGCGACGGCGCCGCCGAGCGGGACACGCTGCTCTACCGGCGGGGACCGAACCAGCTCGGGACCGACGGCGGGATGTTCCTGCGCGACAGCGGCGTGCCCGACGCGGCACCGACGGGCGGGGTGCTGTTCGTGCAGGACGGCGCGCTGAGGTACCGGGGGTCGGCGGGGACGGTGACGACGCTCGCGGCGGCGTGAGCGGTGCTCTGTCCGAGGTCCGGCGAGGTCCGCACGAAGGTTCCTGCTCCGTCCGTGGATCGGGTCGTGCAGCGGTGGGATCGTGGAGGTGACGCGCGGTCCCGCCGCCCGGCCAGGCGTTCCTCGGGTGGAGCGGGCGCCGGTTCGGCCCTGAGCCGGCGTGCACCCCCGCGGCCGCTGCGCCGGCAGGGGGCGATCATGCAGCAGCCGTCACCGGTCGTCATGGCGACCGTGGTCCTCGGACCGTTCCTCGACGACGTGGGCGCGCCCTGGCCGGGCGAGGTCACGGTCACGTCATCGACACCGCGCGTGCGGGCAGCCACCGGAGCGGTCGTCGCACCGCGGCCCGCGGTCGTCCCGCTCGCGCCGGACGGGACAGCGACCGTTGCGCTCCCCGTCACCGACCAGCCGGGCTTCACCGACGGCGAGGGTCGGGCGCTGACGGGGTGGACCTACACCGTCGCGGTCGCGCTCGCCGGCACGCCCTGGGCGCGACGCACGTTCACGCTGCCGGCCCGGCTCGCTGCAGACGGGCCCGTGCGGCTCGTGATCGTGCCCGACGCGCAGCGCGCCGGTGATCGGGGCACGCCCGACGTCGGGCAGGAAGGCGCTCCCGTCGTGCTCGACGCGCAGCAGAAGGGGACCCTGGTCGTGCCTGACGCCCGGCCGGCGACGGCTCGGGTGGTGCTCGGGGCGCTGGAAAGGGCTTCCGCCGTGCCGGTCGCCCTTCCCCGGACGGCCGGTGGCGGGTGGCGCCGGGGACTGACCCGGCGGGAGTCGCTCCGGGCGGGGGTCGTAGCCCTCGGCGCCGCGGCAGCGACGGGCTGGGCGGCAGGATCCGCGACAGCCGGTGACGTGCCGTCAACCCGCAGCCCGGCGGGCGCCGGGACGGTCGTCCCCGCTCTGCGCGGCGCGGTCGCGCTCGCGCAGGTCATCGCCGACGACGTCACGATCGGCACGGTCGCCACCCCGCGCACGCTGACCATCAAGTCGTCCGGCGCGGGCGGCACCGAGCGCGGGCCCGACCTGTACGACTCGACGGGTCGACTCGTGCTCGAGGCGCATCAGCCCCACTTCCAGGGCTACGGCGAGTCGGTCCGCGTCCAGCTCAAGAACCCGCGGGCGAAGGGCATGGTCACCTACCAGGCGCACTGGCCGACGCCGCACTACCCGGGCGGAGACTTCACCTTCCGCACGGTGCACCCGACCGAGCCGGTCACCATCGCGTGGATCGGGGCGCACTTCCTCGACAACGAGGACCCCAGCCTGCTGCGCAACAACCTGCGCCACGGGCACCTGAACTTCGAGGTCCCGGACTCGAAGGGGTACCTGCAGACGCGTCTGGAGATCAAGCTCATCGACACCCGGACCGGGAAGATCGGCACGGACCGCTCGGCGATCCGGACCAACCTCGCGGACTTCGAGCACCAGGTCGGTGCGGCCGGGGAGCAGCTGCGGATCGTCGGCGGTGACAGCAGGAACAAGGACCTCGCCTTCAGCCTCGAGCACGGGCCCAACCAGCCGCGCTGGGTCCTGCGGGCTGCGGCGGGCGGCGCACGCCTGCAGTTCCGGAGGTACGCACCCGGGGCGGTGCACGTCGACTCGCCGCTGCAGCTCGACCCGGGTGACGGGCGGGTGCTTGTCGGGGGCGACGATGGCAGCGCCGCGGGTCTGGTGGTGCGCCGGCGCGACGGGGTGGCGCTGACCGTGCAGACGCTCGCGACGGGCGGGCACGGGATCTTGGTGAGCGGGCCCGCCGGTGACCTGACCGCGCGGGTCATCGAGGGCGACGCCACCGGGGACGCGCTGCGGCGGTTCGTCGTCCAGGTCGACGGCACGATGGCGTGGGGCGACGGCGCCGCCGAGCGGGACGCGCTGCTCTACCGGCGGGGGCCGAACCAGCTCGGGACCGACGGCGGGGTGTTCCTCCGGAACAGCGCCGTCCCGCCGGTGGCAGCTGCCGGCGGGGTGCTGTTCGTGCAGGACGGCGCCCTGAGGTACCGGGGGTCGGCGGGGACGGTGACGACGCTCGCGGCGGCGTGAGACGCGCGGGCGGCGTGGACGGGACCGGCGGTACGAGCGGCGTCGAGGGCACGAGCCGCGTGGACGACGCGAGCGACGTGGGTCGCGTGGACGACGCGAGCGACGTGGGCCGCGTCGGCGCCGGCGTCAGGACGGGGCCGACGCCTCGCCCGGGTGGTCCTCCGCCGCGTGGGACGGGGTGACCTCGGGGGTCGGTGCCGGGGAGGCGTCGGCGGCGGGCGACGAGCCGCGCGCGATCCGCCACTCGCCGACCTCGGCGTACGCCGAGTCGCGGATCGTGTCGTGCTGCCCGTCGGTCAGCGGGTAGTGCTTGAGGTTGCCGGCCCAGTAGCGCAGGGCGCGGCCGAGCTCGTCGAGCACGGTCTTGTCGGGTGTCGCGTCGTCGAGCTCGACCTCGAACGTGAAGCGCATGACGGGTCCTTCCTCGTCGGGGGTGGACGTCCCGATCGTCCCGCGTGGTGCCCGTCGGCGAAAGCCGGGACGGGTGCGGCCCCGCGGGTGTGGGCCGGGCCGGAGGCGCGCCGACGTTTCGGTGCCGCGCGGCGCTCCGCGCGCCGGTCCAGCCGCGCGGCACCCACGTCGCGGCGCCGACGGGTCCGCGGCAGCATGGCCGCATGCAGATCGAGGCAGTCCAGGGCGACCTCACGCGCGAGCGGGTCGACGCGATCGTGAACGCCGCGAACTCGACGCTGCTCGGCGGGGGTGGTGTGGACGGCGCGATCCACGCCGCGGCCGGCCCGGCGCTGCTCGAGGAGTGCCGGCGCGTCCGGAAGACGGCGTACCCCGACGGGCTGCCCGTCGGCGAGGCGGTCGCGACCGGCGCGGGCGCGCTCGCGGCGCGGTGGGTCGTCCACACCGTGGGGCCGAACTGGAACCGGGGCCAGCGCGACGAGGCGCAGCTCGCGTCCTGCTTCACGCGGTCGCTCGACGTGGCCGCCGACGCCGGGGCGCGATCCGTCGCGTTCCCTGCCGTGAGCGCCGGGGCCTACGGCTGGGCGATGGGCACCGTCGCCGACGTCGCGGTGCGGGCGGTGCGGGACTGGGACGCGGCGCGGCCCGGGGAGGTCGACCTCGTGCGGTTCGTGCTGTTCGGCGCGGCGGCGCTCGCGGAGCTCGAGCGGGCGCTCGACGCGGCACGCTGAGCGCACGGCCAGAGGCGCGTGATCAGCGCCGGAGGGCGCTGCGCCAGCGGAGGTTGAGCCAGGCCGCCGTCACGAAGGGGACCCAGGCGAACCTCGCCGGCACGCCGAGCGGCGGCGCGTCCCGGGCACCGAGCCACCACAGCGCACAGCCGAGGCCGAAGAGCCCGACAGCCACGCAGATCCGCACGGGTCGGGTCGGGACGTCGCGCGGGTCGGCGTAGGGCACGCCGCACCGTAGCGGACGGTGCTCGCCGGACCGGGCCCGGAACGGCCGCACGCACGTCAGGCCGCCCGCGGGAGGCGGGCGGCCTGACGTCGGTGGTGCGGGTGGGTCAGGCGACGGCGGCGTCGAGCTCCGCGATCTCCTCCGGGCCGAGGATCAGGTCCGCGGCCTTGACCGAGTCCTGGATGGTCTCCGGGCGCGACGAGCCCGGGATCGGGATGACGACCGGCGCCTGGGCGAGCTCCCACGCGAGCGCGACCTGCTGGGGGCTGACGCCGTGCGCCGCGGCGACGCGCTCGAACGCGCCGTGCGTGTCGCCGAGGGACGACGCCTTCGAGATCCCGCCGAGCGGGCTCCACGGGAGGAACGCGAGGCCCAGCTGCGCGCACAGCTCGAGCTCGGGCTGCGACGAGCGGAACGCCGGGGAGTACTGGTTCTGCACGGACGTGAGGCGCCCGCCCAGCACGTCCTGCGCCTCGCGGATCTGGTCCGGGTTCGCGTTCGAGATGCCCGCGAGGCGGATCTTGCCCGCGTCGAGGAACTCGTTGAGGACCCCGACCGACTCGGCGTAGGGGACCTCCGGGTCCGGGCGGTGGAACTGGTAGAGGCCGATCGCCTCGACGCCGAGCCGCTGGAGCGACGCGTCGAGCGCCTTGCGGAGGTGGTCGGGCGAGCCGTCGACGTACCAGGAGCCGTCGCCCGGGCGCAGGTGGCCCCCCTTGGTCGCGACGAGCACGTCGGAGGAGTCGCCGCCCCACGTGCGCAGCGCCTCCGCGATGAGCTCCTCGTTGTGCCCGACGTCGGTCGCCGTCAGGTGGTACGCGTCCGCGGTGTCGATCAGCGTGACGCCCGCGTCGAGCGCGGCGTGGATGGTGGCCAGGGCGCGGTCGCGGTCGGGGCGGCCCTCGATCGACAGGGGCATCCCGCCGAGTCCGATGGCGCTGACCGTGACGTCTCCGAGCTGTCGTGTCTGCATGCGTTCCAGTCTGCGTCGTATCGGTTCGACCGGCAGCGCGAGTCGGGGCGGGTTCGCGGGGAGCGGAGCCGGTTCCCCGCTACCCCGGCTCCGCGCAGCGGCGGAGGATCTCGTCGACGACCTGCTCGACGGGGACGGTGGAGTCGATCGGGATGCCGTCCGCCGGCACGTCCGACCCCGTCGCGTGCCACCGGACGATGCGCTCGCGGTCCGTCGGCCGGCCGCCGCCCCACTCCTCGTCGGGCCGCACGTCGAGCCGCCGGTGCAGGGTCTCCAGGTCGACCACGAGCACGAAGACGCCGTCGAACAGGTCGAGGAACGTCGGGAAGTTCCGTGAGCCGCCGCAGAAGAAGGTGGCCGCGTGGCGCTGGTCGGCGACGAGGGCGCGGACCCGGGTCACGTCCCAGAGGTGGTGCTCGTGGGCGCCGACCTCCGTCGGCTCGCCGGTCCGCGGGTCGCCCTGGTAGGCGAGCTCCCGGTCCCCGTGGACGACGTGGTGGCCGCGCCGCTGCAGCTCCTCGGCCACGGTGGTCTTGCCGGTGCCCGAGAGGCCCTCGACCAGGTAGTTCCGTCTGCCCATGCCGGGACGGTACGACGCGGGAGCGCGGGGCACCGACCGGTTTTCGGCCAGCGCTCCGCCCGGCGTCAGCCGAGCCGCCGGGCGAACCGGCGCACGAACAGCCACTGACCCGGGGTCTCGACGGCGCGCGGGTGGTAGCCGCGCCGCACGTACGCCACGGCCTCCCGGGCGGGCACGCCGTCGAGCACCGCGAGGCACGCGAGTGCCGTCCCGGTGCGCCCACGACCGCCCTCGCACGCGACCTCGACGCGCTCGTCGGCGGCCCGGTGCAGAACCTCCCGCAGCGCGTCCTCGGCGTCGGCCGGGTCGCTGGGCGCGCGGAAGTCGGGCCACCGCACCCACCGGGACGGCCACGGCAGCGGGTCCGGCGGGCTGCCCAGGAGGTACAGGCCGGCGTCGGGCGCGGGACCTTCGGGCGTCGGGCGGCGCAGGCCTCGGCCGCGGACCCGCAGCCCGCTCGGCAGCGTGAGGACGCCCTCCTCGGACGGGTCCCAGGTGCTCATGGGCGGACGCTAGCGACCCGGGCTCGGCCAGGGCCAGGACTGGACCGACGCCGGGAACGGGTCCAGGCCGAGGGCTCCAACCAGGCCGAGCCCCGGATCGAGGTCGCGCTCGGGGGAGCCCCGGAGCGCTCAGCGACCCCGGACCCGACGGGCGCGCGCGGGCGCGGGGTCGTCCTCCGGCCGCCGCATGAGCGAGCCCATGAGCAGCGCGAGCCGCCGCCGGGTCACGAGGCGGCTCACGGCGACGAACGCCCGGTTCGCCGCGCCGGAGACGACGCTGGGCGGCGGGTTGCGGCGGTCGAGCGTGCGCAGCGCCGTGGCGACGACCTGCTCGACGGTCTGGCGCCGGGTCCCCCCGCCGCTCGTGCGCCACTGCGCGACGTCGAAGAACTCGGTCTCGGTCGCGCCCGGGGACAGCGCGAGCACCCGCAGCCCGGTCCCGCGCGCCTCGCCCCACAGCGCCTCGGTGAAGCTGAGCACGAACGCCTTCGTCGCGCCGTAGACCGCGAGGTTCGGGTTCCCCTGGTACGCCGCGATGCTCGACAGGGTGACGAGCACGCCGTTCCCCGCGGCACGCAGGTCGTCGATCAGCGCGTGCGTGAGCTCGACGAGCGCGAGCACGTTGAGCGTGATCTCCTCGCGGACCCGGTCGGGGTCCTCGTCGTGGAACGGGCTGTGCGTCGCGAAGCCCGCGTTGTTGACGAGGCTCGTGACCCGCAGGCCCTGCCGGTCGAGCTCCGCGACGAGGTCCGCGACGGCGGACGGTTCCCCGAGGTCGAGGGGGATCACGGTCGCCCGGACCCCGTGCGCGGCGACGAGCTCCGCGGCCAGCGCGTCGAGGCGGTCGCGCCGCCGGGCGACGAGGACGAGGTCGGACCCGCGGGCCGCGAGCTGCCGGGCGAACTCCGCGCCGATGCCCGAGCTCGCGCCCGTGACGAGCGTCGTCTGGTCGCGGTAGTCGACTGCGGGCATGGCGGGTCCTCCGGGCGTGCGCGGGCTCCTCGGACGCCGGTCGGCGGGGGAGCGGTGCTCCCACTCTGCGCGTGCGTGCGCCGCGCGGCACCTCGGCGCGCGGAGGCCTGCCCGTCGGCCCCTCAGCCCAGCAGCTCCTCGAGGGCTCCGCTCGTGAGCAGGTGGTCGACGACCATCGTGCTGGCCCCGAGCACGCCGGCGCGGCCCTTGGTGCGGCTCGACACGATGCGCAGGTGCTGCGTCGCGAGGGGGAGCGAGCGGCGGTAGACGACCTCGCGGATCCCGGCGAGCAGGTGCTCGCCGGCCTCGGCGACGCTGCCGCCGAGCACGATGACCGAGGGGTTGAGCATGCTCACGCACGTCGCGAGCACCTCGCCGATGGCCCGGCCGGCGTCGCGGACGGTGCGCAGCGCGGTCACGTCGCCCGAGCGGACGAGGGCCACGACGTCGGCGCTCGTGAGTGCGGGCAGCCCCGCGGCGGCCAGCTCGGCGGCGATCGCCCGCCCGCCCGCGACGGCCTCGAGGCACCCGGTGTTGCCGCAGCGGCACAGCACGTCGCGCCCGCCGGGGACCGCGATGTGCCCGACGTCGCCTGCGGCGCCCTGCGCCCCGCGGCGGATCGCGCCGTCGCTGATGACGCCCGCCCCGATGCCGGTCGCGACCTTGACGAAGAGCAGGTGGTCGACGTCGGCGAACTCGGTGGCGTGCTCGCCGAGCGCCATGACGTTGACGTCGTTGTCGACGAGGACGGGGGTGCCGAGCAGCGCGCCGAGGTGCCCGGCGACGTCGGCGTCGTCCCAGCCGGGCATGATCGGCGGGTTCGTGGGGCGTCCGGTCGCGTGGTCGACGGGCCCGGGCAGGCCGACGCCGGCCCCGACGAGCTCGGACGTGTGCCGCCCGGTGTGCTCGACGAGCTTCGCGGCGACCTTCGCGACGTGGTCCAGCACGGGGCCCGGGCCGTCGGAGATCGCGATCGTGTCGAGGTGCTCGGCGAGCACCGTCGAGGCGAGGTCCGTCACCGCGACGCGGGCGTGCGTCGCGCCGAGGTCGATCGCGAGCGTGATGCGGGCGCCGGGGTGGAACGCGAGGGTCGCGGGCGGGCGGCCGCCGGTCGAGCTGGCCTCGCCCGCGGGCGTCACGAGCCCCGCGGCGAGGAGCTGGTCGACGCGGGCGGAGACGGTCGAGCGCGCGAGCCCGGTGAGCTGCCCGAGCTCGGCCCGGGTGCGCGGCTGCCCGTCCCGGAGGAGCTGGAGGACACCGCTGAGGTCCCCGGAACGTCGTTCACCTGCACCCATGCGCGCCAGTCAAGCACATGTGCAGAAGTCCGTCGGCGCTCAGGCAAGTTTTGCTTGACATCCGGCAGAAGTGGACTAGCGTCCGTCGCATGGTCGACGACGACTCCCGCTCCGGCGCTGCCCGCCCCGGCGATCCCCGCTCCGCGGACACCCGCGACGGCGGTGCCCCGCTGCTCCAGATGCGCGGCATCGTCAAGCACTTCCCCGGTGCCAAGGCCCTCGACGGCGTCGACCTCGACATCCTCCCGGGCGAGGTGCACTGCCTCCTCGGCCAGAACGGCGCGGGCAAGTCGACGCTCATCAAGGTCCTCGCCGGCGCGCACAAGCCCGACGCCGGCACGCTCACCTGGCGCGGCGAGCCGCTCGCGGTCACGACCCCCGTGGCCGCCATGCGCGCCGGGATCGCGACGATGTACCAGGAGCTCGACGTCGTCGACGGGCTCACGGTCGCGGAGAACGTGTACCTCGGCCACGAGCTCACGAGCGGCGGCTTCACGCAGCGCCGCCGCGCCCACGCCCGCACCCGCGAGCTGCTCACGCGGCTCGGGCACGGCGACATCCCGCCGCACCGCGAGGTCGGGCACCTGTCCGCCGCGGGCAAGCAGGTGGTCAGCATGGCGCGCGCGCTGTCGCACGACGCCCGGCTCATCGTCATGGACGAGCCGTCGGCGGTACTCGACTCCGAGGAGGTCGCGAACCTCTTCCGGGTCGTGCGCGAGCTCACCGCGGCGGGCGTCGCCGTCCTCTACATCTCCCACCGGCTCGAGGAGATCCGCCAGATCGGCGACCGCATCACGGTGCTCAAGGACGGCCGGACGGTCGCCTCGAACCTCCCCGTGGCGACGACCCCGACCGCCGAGCTCATCCGGCTCATGACCGGGCGCGCCGTCGAGCAGGTGTTCCCCGCCCGGCCCGCCGTCGCCCCGGACGCCCCGACGCTGCTGAGCGTCGACGGCCTCGCGTTGCAGGGGGTGTTCCACGACGTGTCGTTCAGCGTGCGGGCCGGCGAGGTCGTCGGGCTCGCGGGGCTCGTCGGGTCCGGCCGCTCCGAGATCCTCGAGACGGTCTACGGCGCGCGCAAGGCCACCGCCGGGCAGGTCGAGGTCGCCGGGAAGGCGCTGCGGCGTGGGTCGGTCGACGCCGCGGTGCGCGCCGGGATCGGGCTCGCACCCGAGGAGCGCAAGAGCCAGGGGCTGCTGCTCGACGAGCCGATCTACCGCAACGTCACGCTCTCGACGTTCGGGCGGTTCGCGCGCGGGCCGATGCTCGACGAGCCGGGCGAGCGCGCGGCGGCCCGCGCGCAGATCGAGGCGCTCGAGCTGCGTCCCGCCGACCCCGACCGCGCGACCCGCACGCTCTCGGGCGGCAACCAGCAGAAGCTCATGCTCGCGCGCTGGCTCGTGCACGGCTGCAAGGTCCTGCTGCTCGACGAGCCCACGCGCGGCGTCGACGTCGGGGCCCGCGCCGAGATCTACGCGCTCGTCCGGGCGCTCGCGGACGCCGGCACCGCCGTCGTCGTCGTGTCGAGCGAGATCGAGGAGGTGCTCGGGCTCGCGCACCGGGTCCTCGTCGTGGCCGACGGCCGGGTGCTGCACAGCGGCCCGGCGGAACAGATCGACGAGCACCGCGTCCTCGACCTGATCATGGAAGGAAGTGCCGCGTGAGCGAGCAGATCCCCCCGCTGGCCACCGCCGGCTCCGTCCCGCCCGACCCGGACCACCCGTCGCCGCTGCAGCGCACCGACCCGACCGCCGGCGCCGAGACCACGGCGACCCGTGGCCCGCGCGGGCTCCTGCACGGTGCCGCGGGCCGCAACATCGGCCTCGTCATCGCCCTCGCTGTGCTGTGCGTGGTCGGCGTCGCGACCGCCGGCGACCGGTTCGCGAGCCTCGACAACATCATGACGATCCTGCGGCTCGCGGCGGTGATCGGCGTCCTGAGCATCGGGATGACGTTCGTCATCACGGGCGGCGGCATCGACCTGTCGGTCGGCTCGGTGCTCGGGCTCGCGTCGGTGTGGGCGACGACCGTCGCGACGCAGACGATGGCGCAGGACGTCCACTGGGGTGTCATGGTCCTCACGGCGCTCGCCGTGGGCACGGCCTGCGGGCTGGTCAACGGCGTCCTGATCGCCTACGGGCAGGTGGTGGCGTTCATCGCGACGCTCGCGATGATGGTCGGCGCGCGCGGGCTCGCCGAGGTCATCGCGAACCGGCAGACGCAGATCGTCACGGTGCCGGAGTTCCTCACGGTGTTCCGGGCCGAGCCGCTCGGCGTCTCGGTGATCGTGTGGATCTTCGTGGTCGTGGCGATCGCCGGCTGGGTCCTGCTCAACCGGACGACGTTCGGGCGCCGGACCCTCGCCGTCGGCGGCAACCCCGAGGCGGCACGGCTCGCGGGCATCCGGATCCGCCGCCACACGATGTACCTGTACGCCATCTCGGGCCTGACCGCGGGCATCGCCGCCGTGATGATGCTCGCCCGCACGACCGCCGGCTCCTCGACGAACGGCCAGCTCTACGAGCTCCAGGTCATCGCGGCGGTCGTCGTCGGCGGGACGCTCCTCGCGGGCGGGCGCGGCACGATCGTCGGCACCGTGCTCGGGGTGCTGATCTTCGCGACGCTCACGAACGTCTTCACGCAGAACAACCTGTCGATCTCGGCGCAGTCCGTCGCGCAGGGCGCGATCATCGTGCTCGCCGTGATGCTCCAGCAGCGGTTCGCGGCCCGCTCGCGCAGCAGCTGAGCCGCCCCACCTCGCTCACCCCCTCGGGCTTCGCTCCGTTCGAGCACGCCCGCACCCCCGCACGGCCACCGCAGGAGTCAAGGAGGATTCCCATGTCCGCACGCACCGTCCGACCCGCCGGGACCACCACCCGCACCGCCCGCCGCCGTCTGCTGCTCACGGCCGGCGCGCTGCTCACGACCGCCGGCCTCGTCGCCGGCTGCACGTCCAACGAGCCCGCCGAGGACGACGACGCCCCGCAGGCCGAGTCGAACTCGGGCGGCGAGAACGACGAGACGGGCGAGACCGTCCGCATCGGCTTCTCGGCGCCGGCCGCGGACCACGGCTGGATGGGCGCCATCACGAAGGCCGCGGTCGACGAGGCCGACAAGTACGACGACGTCGAGCTGATCGTCGCCGAGGCCACCAACGACGTGAACCTGCAGATCAGCCAGGTCGAGACGTTCATCAACGACGGGGTCGACGCGATCGTCCTCCTGCCGTTCGACGGCGCTGCCCTCACCGAGGTCGCGACGGAGGCGATGGAGGCCGGCATCACGGTGATCAACGTCGACCGCGAGTTCTCGAGCCCGTTCGCCGCGCGCACCACGGTGCTCGGCGACAACTACGGCATGGGCGTCAGCGCGGGGACCTACGTCTGCGAGCAGGTCGGTGACAACCCCGACGCGGTCGTCGCGGAGATCGCCGGGATCGACTCCCTGCCGCTCACGCAGGACCGCAGCCAGGGCTTCGCGGACGCGCTGGCCGACTGCGGGCTCGACGTCGACAACCGCGTCGCCGCCGACTTCACCGTGCAGGGCGGCCAGCAGGCCGCCGCGAACCTGCTGCAGGCCGCGCCGCAGATCGACGCGCTGTGGAACCACGACGACGACCAGGGCGTCGGGGTCATGGCCGCGATCGACGAGGCCGGGCGCGACGAGTTCGTCATGGTCGGTGGCGCCGGCTCCGCGAACGTGATGCGCTCGATCGAGGCGGACGACACGGTCCTCAAGGCCACGGTCATCTACCCGTCCACGCAGGCCGCCGACGGCGTCCGGCTCGCCCGGCTCATCTCGCAGAACAAGTCGATGGGCGACCTCGTCTCGGTCTCCGTCCCGCGCACGGTCCAGCTGTACGCGCCGGTCGTGACCAAGGACAACGTCGACCAGTACCTGCCGAGCGCGTTCGAGTCCTGAGCGCACGGACGAGCAGGTCGACGGGAAGGGGAGGGGCATGGCGCAGCACGAGGACGGCCGGCTCGGCGTCGGGATGATCGGGTACGCCTTCATGGGCGCCGCGCACTCGCAGGCGTGGCGCGTGGCACCGCGGTTCTTCGACCTCGCGCTGCGCCCGGAGATGACGGTCGTCGCGGGGCGGGACAGCACCGCGGTCGAGGCCGCGCGGGCCCGGCTCGGCTGGGGTGCGGCCGAGACGGACTGGCGCGCGGTGGTCGCCCGCGACGACGTCGACCTCGTCGACATCTGCACCCCGGGCGACACGCACGCCGAGATCGCGATCGCGGCGCTGCAGGCCGGCAAGCACGTGCTGTGCGAGAAGCCCCTCGCCAACACCGTGGCCGAGGCGGAGGCCATGACGGCCGCCGCCGAGGCCGCGGCGGAGAAGGGCGTCCGGGCGATGGTCGGGTTCACCTACCGGCGGGTCCCGGCGATCGCGCTGGCCCGCCAGCTCGTCGCCGAGGGGCGCATCGGGCAGGTGCGGCAGGTGCGGGCGCAGTACCTGCAGGACTGGATCGCCGACGCCGAGGCGCCGCTGTCGTGGCGGCTCGACAAGGCCGTCGCCGGGTCCGGGGCGCTCGGGGACATCGGGGCGCACGTCGTGGACCTCGCGCAGCACGTCACCGGCCAGGTGCTCACCGGCGTGAGCGGACTGCTCGAGACGTTCGTGCACGAGCGGCCCGTCGCCGCCGGGTTCTCCGGGCTGCACGGCTCGGCGGGCACCGAGCGCGGGCCGGTCACCGTCGACGACGCCGCGGTCTTCTTCGGGCGGCTCTCGGGCGGCGGGATCGCGACGTTCGAGGCGACCCGGTTCGCGTGGGGTCGCAAGAACGCGATCCGGCTCGAGATCAACGGCTCGCACGGGTCGCTCGCGTTCGACTTCGAGGACATGAACGTGCTGCACCTGTACGACGCGACCGACGAGGCGCGGGTCGCCGGGTTCCGCCGGATCGTCGTGACCGAGCCCGAGCACCCGTACGTCGGGGCGTGGTGGCCCGCGGGGCACGGGCTCGGCTACGAGCACGGGTTCGTGCACCAGGTCGTCGACCTCGTCGGCGCGCTCGCGGCGGGGGAGCAGCCGACCCCGTCGTTCGCGGACGGCCTGCAGGTCCAGCGCGTGCTCGACGCCGTCGAGCGCAGCGCGGCCGACGAGAGCCGCTGGACGTTCGTCGACCCCGGCCCCGCCGCGTCCCCGCGCGCGTCCGACGACGGCCTGCCCGGTGCCGTCGTCCCCGAACCGAAGGAGAGCTGACGTGGCACGACCGATCACGCTGTTCACCGGCCAGTGGGCCGACCTCCCGCTCGAGGAGGTCGCCCGGCTGGCGTCCGAGTGGGGCTACGACGGGCTCGAGCTGGCCTGCTGGGGCGACCACCTCGACGTGCGGAGAGGCGCCGAGGACGACGCGTACGTCCAGGGCCGGCTCGACCTGCTCGAGAAGTACGGCCTCAAGGTCTTCGCGATCTCGAACCACCTCACCGGGCAGGCGGTGTGCGACGACCCGATCGACGCCCGCCACCACGACATGCTGCCGCCCGACGTGTGGGGCGACGGCGACCCCGAGGGCGTCCGGCAGCGCGCCGCCGAGGTCATGCAGCTCACGGCCCGCACCGCCGCCCGGCTCGGCGTGAAGACCGTGGTCGGGTTCACCGGCTCGGCCATCTGGAAGTACGTGGCGATGTTCCCGCCGGTCACGCCCGAGCTCGTCGACGCCGGCTACCGGGACTTCGCGGACCGCTGGAACCCGATCCTCGACGTGTTCGACGAGGTCGGCGTCCGGTTCGCGCACGAGGTGCACCCGAGCGAGATCGCCTACGACTACTGGACGACCGTGCGGACCCTCGAGGCGATCGGTCACCGGGAGGCGTTCGGCCTCAACTGGGACCCGAGCCACTTCGTGTGGCAGGACCTCGACCCGGTCGGTTTCCTGTGGGACTTCAAGGACCGGATCTACCACGTGGACTGCAAGGACGCGAAGCGCCGGGTCGGCAACGGCCGCAACGGCCGGATGGGCTCGCACCTGCCGTGGGCCGACCCGCGCCGCGGCTGGGACTTCGTGTCGACCGGCCACGGCGACGTCCCGTGGGAGGACTCGTTCCGGATGCTCACGACGATCGGGTACGACGGCCCGATCTCGGTCGAGTGGGAGGACGCCGGGATGGACCGGCTCGTCGGGGCGCCCGAGGCGCTCGAGTTCGTGAAGCGGATGGCGTTCCCGCCGCCGACGGCCTCGTTCGACGCCGCGTTCAGCACGCGCTGACGTCGGGCAGAGGGGCCCGACGCCGGCGGCGCCGGTGCGTCGGAGGGGTGAGGCCCGGCACGGGGGTGCCGGGCCTCACCCGTGCTCGTGCTCGTGGCCGTGCCGGTGCTGCGGCGGGCGTCGGCGCGCCGGCCGCGTCCGGAGGCGGTCAGGACTCGACGGACGCGCGCCGGACGGTCAGGTCGCCGCGTCCCGCTGACGTCCCGCCGTCAGGTCCTGGGCCAGCATCACGAGGATGCCGCTCGGGCCGCGGACGTAGGTCAGCCGGTAGACGTCCTCGTAGGTCGCGACGCCCCGCAGCGGGTGGCAGCCGTGCCGCGCCGCGACCGCGAGGGCCTCGTCGAGGTCGTCGACCGAGAACGCCACGCGGTGCATGCCGATCTCGTGGGGCAGGGTCGGCGCGGTCTCGATCGCGTCGGGGTGCAGGTACTCGAAGAGCTCGAGGCGGCCGTGCCCGTCCGGCGTCTGGAGCATCGCGATGCGGACGTGGTTGCCGTCGAGGCCGACGGCGGTGTCCGCCCACTCCCCGCTCACCGTGTCCCTGCCCACGACGGTCAGCCCCAGGTCGGTGAAGAAGGCGATCGCCGCCTCGAGGTCACGGACCGCGATGCCGACGTTCTCGAGCGCGATGGCCATGCACAGCACGGTACCGAGCCCCCGGCGACCGTGGGCGGTCGAGCGGCTCGGCCGCCCACGGTCGCCGGTGCCGGTCAGCCGAGGAAGACCTGCGCGCAGAGCACCCCGCGCGGCCCCGTGACGCAGCCGATCCCGACGGACTTGTACGAGCGCAGGATGTTCGCGCGATGGCCCTCGGAGTTCATCCAGCCCGTCATCATCGCGGCCGGGGTCCGGTAGCCGAGGGCGATGTTCTCGCCGACCGAGCGTGCGCCGCACGCGGTGAGGACGGGCCCGAGGGGGTCGTGCTCGAAGCGGTTCTCGGCGACGAGCAGGGCCGCGCGTGCGGCGGCCTGCTGCGTGGCGCACTCCGACACCGCGAGGGCGGGCAGGCCCGCGGCGGCCCGCTGCTCGTTCGTGAGGGTGACGAGGGTCGCCGCGTACTGCTGGTCCGCGGTCTGGCCGGGGGCGGGCGGCGCAGGGGTCGCGACGGGAGGCGTCGTGCCGGGCTGCGACGCGGACGGCACGGGGGTGGGCCGGGGGCTGCGGGTCGGCGCCGGCGTCGCGGTGCGGGTCGGTGACGGCGTGGCGGTCGGCGGTGTGCCGGGGTCGGTGGGGAGCGGCGTCGGTGCGGCGGTCGGGACGGCCGTGGGGGTCGGTGCGGCCGTCGGCACCGCGGTGGGCTCCGGGGCGATGGTCGGGACGATCGTGGGGGACGGCGTGGCGGTGGGCGCCGGGGTCGGGCGCGGGCGGCCGGGCCGGGGCCAGCGACCGTGGCGGTAGCCCGACCAGCCCGACCAGCCGGAGTCGGCCGAGTGGGAGGTGTACCAGGCGGCGGGCGAGCGGCCGGGCTGCCAGTCGCGGCCGGCGGTGTACGCGGCGTACCAGCCGCGCGCGGAGGCCTGCGCGCCGGGCCCGCCGTCGCGCCCGGGGGCCTCGGACTGCCAGGGGGCGACCGCCCACGCGGACGCGGCGCCGGTGCACAGCGCGAGGGACATCACGACGATCGCGCGGGCGCGGAACCGGTGCCTGCGCGCTCGCTCGACGCGTGCGCGGCGGACGTCACGCCGTCGGGGCTCGGTCGGGGCCGTGCTCGGGGTCGGGTTCATCTCCAGCACGTTATAGAACCGTTATCCGGCCTGACCGCCCGTTCGGATTGGAGTTCTCTCATCCGGCGGACGTCGGCGCCCCGCGCGCGTGCGACCGTAGTCGCCATGACCGCCGACGAGCACGGGCTGTTCCCCGGCAAGCACTTCATCAGCACCGCGCTCGAGGCGCTCGAGACGAAGACCGCGATGTCCGGCGAGCTCGCCCGGCGCTACCTCCAGCGCGCGGGCATGGCCGGGATCCTCATCGGCATCTTCTACGGCACCTACTACGCCGTGCTCGCGGCGTTCACCAGCATCGAGGTCGGCACCGGGAACCTCCAGCCGCTCGGGCGGATCGCCGGTGCGCTCGCGTTCGGGTGGGCGCTCGTCTTCATCTACTACACGAAGTCCGAGCTGCTGACCTCGAACATGATGATCGTCTCGATCGGGGCGTACCACGGGCGCACCACGTGGGGGAAGGCGCTGCGGCTGCTCGGGCTCTGCTACGTCGGGAACCTGCTCGGCGGGCTGTTCGTCGCCGTGCTCGTGCGGTTCTCGACGCTCGTCGACGGGCTCGCGCTCGACGTCATGCTCGCGTCGGTCGAGCACAAGCTCGACTACGTCGCGTCCGGCCCGGCGGGCTGGGTCGACCTGCTCGTGCGGGCCGTGCTGTGCAACCTCATGATCAACCTGGCGATGCTGCTGGTCTACAACGGGCTCATCAAGGACGACCTGACCAAGAGCCTCGCGATGATCGTCTCGGTGTTCGTCTTCGCCTTCCTCGGGCTCGAGCACTCGGTCGCGAACACCGTGCTGTTCACGATCGTCGGGCTCAAGGAGGGGATCGACGTGGCGCTGGCGGCCGGGAACGTCGGCCTCGCGCTCGTCGGCAACTTCCTCGGCGGCGGCGTGCTGATCGGGCTGTACTACGCCTACGTCAACGACGACTCGCGGTACCTGCGGACGCGCCCGCCCGCGGACGGCTGACGGCCGACCGCGCACGTGTCCGCCACCGTCCGCACGCGGCCGTCCGGTGAGCGGGCGGGCGCGTGCAGCGCCCGGTCAGCGGGACGCCACGGCCGCCGCGCGCCGGACGAGCACGAACCACACGACGCCGACGACGACGTGCATGAGCGCGAGCCCGACCTGCGTCCCGGTCGTCGCGTCGACGGTGAAGGGCATCACCACGGTGAGCAGGCCGAGCGCGAGGCCGACGACGGCGAGCGTGCGCCACGCCCGGGCTCCCCGCCGGCGCAGGACGAGCAGCAGCGCGGTCGCGACGAGGACCGGGACCACGGTCATGACGGCGACCATGACGAACGTGACCTCGGTGGCGGCCGCGTCGGGCGTCTGCTGCACCAGGAAGTCGGCGCCCAGGGCGCGGGCCGCGACGAGCACGAGCAGGTTGGCGACCAGGGCGATGCCCGCGACGGTGAGGCCGGTGCGCCAGGTGGTCGCGGCGCTCACCCGGAGAGGTGCGGAGCTGCGTGCGGGGACGGACGTGTCGGTGCTCATCGTTGCGCTCCTCGATCGTTGACGTGCTCAAGTATCGGAAGCGTCGCGCACGGTGCTTGACGATGTCAACCATCGACCTGACCAATATGCTGACCCCATGAGGGACACGGACCAGGACGGTGGCTGCGGAGGTGGCTGGGCGCCGCAGCCGACGCTGAGCCAGCGGCTGTTCGCGGTCGCCGAGCTGGCCCGCGCCGGGTTCGCGGAGACCGTCGGCCGTCACGGGCTCACGCCCGTGCAGGCGCGCGCCGTCCTCATGCTCGACGAGCCCGTCCCGATGAGCTCGGTCGCCGGCCACCTCGCGTGCGACGCCTCGAACGTCACCGGGCTCGCGGACCGCCTCGAGGTCCTCGGCGTCGCCGAGCGCGTCCCGAGCAGCGACCGCCGCGTCAAGCTGCTCCGGCTCACCGACCGCGGCGCGACGCTCCGGGGGGAGCTCGGCCGCGAGCTCGCGCGGGGCTCCGTCGTGACGGACCGGCTCACCGCGGCCGAGCGCGCGCAGCTCGAGGTGCTGCTCGACAAGATGCTGACGCCTGACGCCTGACGCCTGACGCCTGACGCCTGACGCCTGACGTGCGTCGTCGGGCCGCCGGCGGCTGCGCCCGCACGGCGCGGGCCCCGCCGCCGCTACGGTGACCTGCGACCGCCCCGGGACCGCCGGGTGGGCGCGACTGGAGGTGCTGCCGTGGACGTCCCGCACCGTCGGCCGACCCTCGACGAGGTCGCCCGCCGCGCCGGGGTGTCGCGCACGGTCGCGTCGCGCGCGGTCAACGGAGGGCCCGACGTCAGCCCCGCCAAGCGCGAGGCCGTCGCCCGGGCCGTCGCCGAGCTCGGCTTCGTGCCCAACGCGACCGCGCGGGCGCTCGCGACGCACCGGGCCGGGGCGGTGGTGCTCGCGGTCGCGGGCGACGACCCCGCGCTGTTCGCCGACCCCTTCCACGCGCGTCTCGTCATCGGCGTCGCCTCGGTGCTCGAGGAGGCGGACCTCGACCTCACGCTGCTGCTCGCCGCGTCGGCGCGGGGCCAGGCGCGGCTCGAGCGCGCGCTGCGTGCGGGACGGGCGGACGGCTTCATGGTCGTGGCGGCCCGCGCGGACGACCTGCTGACCCGGTTCGCGGCGTCGACCGACCGGCCCGTCGTCTTCGGTGGCCGACCCCCGCGCGGGGAGCGGGCCGCCTACGTCGACGTCGACAACGTCGCGGGTGCCCGCCTCGCGACCGAGCACCTCCTCGCGCTCGGCCGGCGCCGCGTCGTGCACCTGGGCGGGCCCGCCGGCCTCGACGCGACGGCCGCGCGCGAGCGGGG
>NZ_JBFTER010000010.1:0-77186 GCF_047229345.1 Cellulomonas jepli
GGCACGCACCGCACCGTCCGCGACGACCCCGCCGTGCACGGCGGCGCGCGCGGCGTCGGCGGGCCCGGCCGCGGCCACGTCGAGCTCCGCGGCGATCGCCTGGGCGGCGTCGGCCTGCGCCTGCACCGCCTCGGCGAGCTCGTCGACCCACGGGCGCAGGGCTGCGAGCGAGCCGCGGAGCGTGCGTCCGATGACGGTGCGCGCGCGGTCGGGGCCGGCGAGCATCGTGAGCCAGCGGTGGATCGGCGCGACGACCGCGGAGCCCAGCAGACCCTCGTGCGGCCCGACGTCCGGCACCACGAACAGCGGCGCCCCCTGCATCCCGTGCGCGCGCAGGCGCTCGAGCAGGTCGCCGCGCACGGTCGGCAGGGACGCCGGGGTCACGCGGTTGAGCACCATCGCGATGGAGGCCCCGCGCGCGACGGCACCCTTGAGCACCTGCCACGGGAGCGCGTCGCCGTAGCGCGCGGCCGTCGTGACGAAGAGCCACAGGTCCGCGGCCTCGAGGAGCCGGTGCGCCGACGCCCGGTTCGACTCGAGCACCGAGTCGAGGTCCGGGGCGTCGAGCAGCGCGACCCCGCGCGGGACGTGCGCGTTCGCGACGACCTCGACGGCCTCGAGGACGGGGTGGTGCGCGAGGAGGTCCTCGTCGTCCGGGTGGTGCACGAGCACGGGGCGGCGCGTCGTCGGCCGCAGCACGCCCGCGGCGGTGACCTCGGCGCCGAGCAGGGAGTTCACGAGCGTCGACTTGCCCGCGCCGGTCGAGCCGGCCACGACGACGACCGCGGGCGCCGAGAGCTCCTCGAGCCGCGGGACGAGGTGGTCGGCGAGCTGGTCGAGCAGGCGGGCCCGGGACGCCCGCGCCTCGGGGACGCCGGGGACGTCCAGGGGGAACCCCGTCCGCTCGACGTCCCGGTGCAGCACGCGCACGGCGTCGAGCAGCGACATCTGCGCCAGGGGCCGGACGAGCAGCTCCTCAGCGACTGCGGTCCCCGCGTGCGCACTCACGTCCCTATAGTCGCGTGCCGACGTGAACAGGCCAAACGCACGCGCCGCAGCGACCGCGGCGGGTCCGCCGGTGCGCGTGTCGACCGTCACAGGCGGCCCGGGCGCCTCGACCCGGCCGCGTGGCACCGGGTCGCGAGCGCGCGCGGGACGAGCCGATACGGTAGGCCGGAGAGACCCGGCGGCCCGGCGCTCCGCGCGAGCACCGACGGCCGGGCCCCGCCCTCATAGCTCAATGGATAGAGCAACGGCCTTCTAATCCGTAGGTTGCAGGTTCGAGTCCTGCTGGGGGCACACCGGCGGCACCGGCGCCGCTCCGTCACCCCGCTCCGCGTCCGCCGTGCGCACCGCGGCGAGGACGGCCTCGACCACGTCGCCCGGTCGCGTCTCGGGCAGCCAGTGCCCGGCGGCCAGCGGTCGGTGCTCGTACGGCCCGCGCACCAGAGGCCGGGTGCCCTCGACCGACGCGGGCGCGAAGAACCGGTCCTGCCGCCCGGTCACGAGCACCGTCGGCACGCACACCTCGCCCGCGGCGAACCTCCGCCCCAGCGGGATCGCGCGGTACCACCCGAGCGCCGCCGTGAGCGCCCCCGGCTCCTGCATCCGGCGCACGTCGTGCTCGGCGAGGTGCTCGGGCAGCCCGGAGCGCACGAGCGCGCGACGGAGTGCCGCACCGCCCCGCGCGAGCAGCAGGCGCTCGGGCAGCCAGGGGACCTGGAAGCCACCGACGTACGCCGAGCGCAGCGCCTGCGAGCTGCGCGTCAGGGCTCGGACCATCGCCGCCGGGTGCGCGGTCGAGAGCACCGTGAGCGACGCCGTGCGCTCGCGGCGCCGGCTCGCGAACGCCCAGCCGACGGCGCCGCCCCAGTCGTGGCCGACGACGTGCGCCCGCTCGGCACCCGCCGCGTCGAGCAATGCCTCGACGTCGGCGACCAGCTCGCGCAGCACGTACGCGCGGCGCCCCGCCGGCCGGGCACCCGGGGAGTAGCCGCGCTGGTCGGGGGCGAGGACCCGGAACCCGGCGGCGACGAGGCCGGGGACGACGGCGTCGAACGAGCGCGCGTCCTGCGGGAACCCGTGCAGGCACACGACCGTCGGGGCCCCCGCCGGCCCCGTGTCGCGGACGTCGAACGTCAGGCCGTCCCGCGTGAAGCTGTCCATCGCCGCTCACCCGTCCCGTCCGTCGCGCCCCGGTGTCGGGGTGCTCAGTCCACCGGTCGCAGCGGTTCGTCGGGCGGCAGGTCGCCCCCGTGCCCCCGCGCCGACTTCCACGCGCGCCACCGGTCCACGATCGTCACGACCCCCGTGATCGCCACCGCGAGCGCGATGGCCGCGAGCACGTCCGTGAGGAAGTGGTAGCCGAGGTACAGCCTGCTCAGCCCGACCACGGCGATGCCGAGCGCTGCCCCGATCGTCCACGTCACGATGCGGGCGGCCGTCGGGCGTCGGCGGCACGCGAGGTAGCCCGCGACGAGCAGGAACGTCGCCGTGCCGATCGTGTGACCCGACGGGAACGAGGCCGTCGTCTCCGCGCCGGGGATGTCCATCGTCTCCGTCGGCGGCCGGGGGCGCGCGACCAGCCCCTTGATCGCGAGCGAGAGCAGCGTCGAGCCCGCCATGGCGCCCGCGAGGAGCAGCGGTCGCCACCACTCCCGCCGTGCGAGGCCCCAGAGCGCGCACGCCACGACGACCACCGCCGGGAGCACGGTCGGCCCGGTGACGAACGTGATGGCCGCGAGCACCGCGGTCGCCGCCTCGCCCCGCTGCTCGACGAGCCACGTCAGCAGCGGGCGGTCGAGCTCCGTCAGGTCGTCCTGCTCCTGCACGCCGTCGAGCAGCCCCCCGAAGACGGCCAGGCCGAACGCGACGAGCAGCAGGCCCGGGACGGTCGCGCGCACGAGCGCGTCACCCGTGACCCGCGACCACGCGCGGCGCAGCGACGAGACGTCGCCGGGGACGGTGTGCTCGTGGGACATGCACCGACGCTACCCAGGCGCGTCGCGACCGGCGCGCCGAGCCCGCGGGTGGACGGGCTCGTCGCGGGGCGGAGCGAGACACGCCCTGCACCCGGTCCGTCGCGGGACCGGCCGCGCGAAAAAGGGATGACCCGGGCACCGGCGCGGTGGTTCCGTGGACGTACCGCGGTGACCTCCCGGGCCAGGCCAGGCCCACTCGCACGACCTCACGGAGACCACCACCATGCACCCCACCACGACCTACGACCTCATCCGTCGCGACCACGAGGAGCGCCTCGCCGCCGCGCGTGCGGAGCGGGCGCGCCGCCCGGTCCTCGACCGCCGAGATCCCGCGTCGGACGCCTCGGGTCGACCACCCCAACAGCGGCGCCGTCCGTGGCTGATCCTCGCGGTCCCGGCTCTCGCCGGCGCCGCACGCTGAGCCCGGCGCCGCACGCCGAGCCCGGCGCCGCACGCTGCGCCCGACGCCGCACGCTGAGCCCGGCGCACGCCGAGCCCGCGCGTGCGAACCGGCGCTCGGGGTCGCACCTCCCGGCACGACGCTGCACCGCACGACCGACGACGCGGACCACCCCCGGGGTCCGCGTCGTCGCGCTGCCCGCAGGGACCGATCCGCGCCCGCCGGTCGGGGCCGCGTGGAAGCATGGGCGCATGACTCCCCGGGTGACGCCGCCGACCGGCTCGCGCGCCCTGCCCGCGTCGTGAGCTCCGGCGACGTCGCGTCGGGCCGCCCCGCCGCACGGCCGGGCCGGGGCCCGCGCGTCCGCGCAGCCCTGCGCGCGCTCGGCGAGCGGGTCGTGCTCGGGACGGTCGCCGGCGGGGCCATGACGCTCGTCCTGGCGTGGGCCGGGCTGCCGTGGCGCACCGCGCTGGTCGCGGGCGGCGTCGCCGCGGTCGTCGTCGTGCTCGCGGGGTGGGTGGCCTCGACCGTTCCCCCCGTCCCGCCCGTGCCGGACGCGCCCGGGACGTCGAGCACCCCGGACGGGACGAGCGACGGCGCGCCAGGCGAACCGGGCAGGTCGGGCCCGCGCCGACCGGCGCCGTAGGCTGGCGGGGTGACGACGACGGGTAACGGACACACGAGCAACGACCGGATCGTGTGGATCGACTGCGAGATGACGGGCCTCGACCTCACGGCGGACGCGCTCATCGAGGTCGCCGCGGTCGTGACGGACTCCGAGCTCAACGTGCTCGGCGAGGGCGTCGAGGTGGTCGTGGCACCCCCGCCGGGCGCGCTCGAGCAGATGAACGACTTCGTGCGGGACATGCACACGACGTCCGGGCTGCTGCTCGACCTGCCCGGCGGCACGACGCTCGCCCAGGCGCAGGAGCAGGTGCTCGACTACATCCGGGAGTGGGTCCCCGAGCCCGGGCGCGCGCCGCTCGCGGGCAACTCCGTGGGCACGGACAAGACGTTCCTCGACCGCGACATGCCCGAGCTCGTCGGCTACCTGCACTACCGCGTGATCGACGTCTCCTCGATCAAGGAGCTCGCCCGGCGCTGGTACCCGCGCGTGTACTTCGCGTCGCCCAAGAAGAACGGCGGGCACCGCGCGCTCGCGGACATCCTCGAGAGCATCGACGAGCTGCGGTACTACCGGGCGGCGCTCCTCGTGCCGCAGCCGGGGCCGGACTCCAAGACCGCGAAGGCCATCGCCGCCGAGGTCGTCGCGACGTCGGTCGCGGGCGGTGCGTCCGCGGCGCCGACGGGCGCCGGGACCGGTGACGCGGCCGGCGCCGCGGTATCCGGTGCACCGCACCCCGCCTGACCTTGTACACTTCTTCTCGCGCCGTCCGCGGCGCAGGCTGGCCGGGACCCGGAGCGACGGGTGCCGCGCAGGCATGGTGGGTATAGCTCAGCTGGTAGAGCACCTGGTTGTGGTCCAGGGGGTCGCGGGTTCAAGTCCCGTTACTCACCCCAGCACGAAGGCCCCGCACTCCTCGAGTGCGGGGCCTTCGTCGTGCTGTCGGCTGCCTCGCCGCCGAGCCGGCCCCGTGGGCCGGACCCGGCTCGCGGGCCGCGGGGCTCAGAGCCTGGCCGCGAGGGCGTCCGCGAAGCGCTCGAGGGACCCGTCGCCGAGCGAGAAGAACAGCGACGGCTCCGTCAGGGCGAGCTCGAGCACGACGGGGTGACCGGCGTCGTCCGGGACCAGGTCGACGCGCGCGTACAGCAGCGGGCCCTCGAGGCCGTCCACGAGCTGCGGCAGCGCCGCGACGACGCGCTCGGCGACCGCGATCTCCTCCGCGCTCGCCTCGCGCGCGGTCATGACCTCCCGCTTCACGGTGTCACCCTCGGCGTCCTCGGCGCGGAACGGGCCCTCGAGCTGCGGGGCCTTGCGGACCGCGTGGCTGAACCGGCCGTCCACGAACACGAGCGCGCTCTCGCCGACGGAGTCGACCTGCCGGAGGTAGCGCTGGACCATGACGTGCCGGCCCGCGGTGAGCAGGTTCTTCGCGTGCGTGATGGCCAGGGCCCGCGACGGGGTCTCCCCGGCGTTGTAGCGGCCGGTGTCCCGCGAGCCCGTCGAGATGGTCGGCTTGATGACGAAGTCGCCGAACGCCGGGAAGCGCGTGTGGATCGCGCGCGAGTCGAAGTTGCGCTCCGGGTCGAGCCAGATGGTCGGGATGATCGGCAGGCCGGCGCTCTCGAGCGCGCGCTGGTACTGCTTGTCGACGTTCCACGCGACGGCCGGCGCCGGGTTGACCAGGCGCGAGACCTCCTGGACCTTGCGGGTCCAGGCGAGGAACTCCTCGGGGTGCTGGGTGTAGTCCCACGTCGAGCGGATCAGCACGAGGTCGTAGGACGACCAGTCGACCGCCGGGTCGTCCCAGACGACGGGCTCGGCGGTGATGCCGCGCTCCGCCAGGGCCGGGACCAGCGGGCGGTCGTCGGCCTCGAGCTCGGGGAGGGCGGACGAGGTCGCGAGGGCGATGCGGGGCTGGGTCACCCGTGCAGCGTAGCGAGCCGCCGTCCGGGCCACAGCGCGGCTGCGGCCCTGGGCGGTCAGGCCGTGCGACCGGCCGGCGCCTCACCGTCGTGCGCCGCGCGCGTCACGCGGTTCAGGGCGGCGAGCAGCGACGCGCCGTCGAGCGAGCCGACGACCCGCCCCTCGTCCGTGACCGGCACGTGCCCGTCGGGGGCAGCCGCCAACCGGGCGAAGGCGGCGTCGAGCGACGCCCCGAGCGGGAGGGCGTCGGCCGGCGTGACGCCCGACCCGTGCGCGTCACCAGCACCGGGAGCGCCCGGGGCGAGCGTCAGGTCCGTCAGCTCGACGCGGCCCAGCGAGAGCAGCCGGACGGCCGCCCCCTGCCCGACGAGGTCGGCCACCGCGGGGCTCGCGGGTGCCGCGAGCACCTGCACCGGGTCGGCGAGCTGCTCGAGGTGGCCTCCCTTGCTCAGCACCGCGATGCGGTCCCCGAGGCGGACGGCCTCGTCGACGTCGTGCGTGACGAGCATCACGGTCGTGCCGAGCTCGCGGCGGATCCGCGCGAACTCCGTCTGGAGGCGGCGGCGCCCGACCGGGTCGACCGCGCCGAACGGCTCGTCCATCAGCAGCACCGGCGGGTCCGACGCGAGCGCGCGCGCGACGCCGACGCGCTGGCGCTCGCCGCCCGAGAGCTCGTGCGGGTACCTCCGGGCGTACACCCCGGGGTCGAGGCCGACGAGGTCGAGCAGCTCCTCGACGCGCGCGGTGGTCCGGCGACGGTCCCAGCGCAGCAGCACGGGGACGGTCGCGACGTTCTGCGCGACCGTGCGGTGCGGGAACAGGCCGACGTGCTGGATCACGTAGCCCATGCGCCGGCGCAGCTCGACCGCGTCGGCGTGCGTGACGTCCTCGCCGCCGAGCAGGATCCGGCCCGACGAGGGCTCGACGAGGCGGTTCGCCATGCGCAGCGTCGTGGACTTGCCGCAGCCCGACGGGCCGACGAGCGCGAGCAGCTCGTGCTCGCGGACCTCGAGCGAGAGGTCCTCGACCGCGACCGAGCCGTCCACGTAGACCTTGCGCACGTGCTCGAACGCGATCGCGGTTCCCATCCCGGGGACGCTACCGGGCCGGACCGACAACGGCCCTCCCGAGCGAGCGTCCGCCCGTCCGCTGCGCGGCCGTCGGTGGACCCCCTGTGCGGCTGTCGGCGGGCGCCGGTACGTTCGCCGGGATGATCCCCTCCCGGGCGCTGCGCGCCGCGACCGAGCCCGCGAACCCGTGGCTGTCGTGGGACTACGTCGTGCGCAACCAGGACGACATCCTGCGCGCGCTCTCCCAGCACACGACGCTGACGTTCCAGGCCGTCGCCATCGCGCTCGTGCTCGCCCTGCCGCTCGGCGCGCTCGCGCACGTCCGACCGCGGCTCGCCGGTCCGCTCGTCGGGACAGCGGGCGTGCTCTACACCGTGCCGTCGGTCGCGCTCTTCGCGATCCTCGCGCCGTGGACGGGGATCGGCCGCACGACCGTGCTGATCGGGCTGGTGACGTACGCGCTGCTCGTGCTGCTGCGCAACATCGTCGTCGGGCTCGCCGGGGTGGACCCCGCGGTGCGCGACGCGGCCCGGGGCCTCGGCTACGGCCGGCTGCGGCTCCTGCTCACCGTCGAGCTGCCCAACGCGCTGCCGGCGATCGTCGCGGGGGTCCGGCTCGCGACCGTGACCACGGTCGCGCTCGTGACGGTCGGGGTCGTGGTCGGGTACGGCGGGCTCGGCCAGCTGATGTTCCGCGGCTTCCGCAGCCGCTACCACGCCGAGATCATGACGGCGACGCTCCTGTGCCTCGCGCTCGCGCTCGTCTGCGACCTCGTGCTGTACGCGGCCGGTCGCGCCGTGACGCCCTGGTCACGGGTGGGCCGGACCGCATGACGCGGGACGGCGTCGTGCGGGACGGCGGCAGGCCGGGCAGCGGCGTGCCGAGCAGCGGCGCGCCCGGCGCGACCAGGGAGGCGTGATGGACGTCGTCTCCGAGGCGCTGCTCTGGCTCAACGACCCCCTCAACTGGACCGGCCCCGGGGGCGTGCTGGCGCTGGCCCGTGAGCACCTGCTGATCTCGGTCGCGGCGGTCGCGCTCGCGGCGGTCGTCGCGCTGCCGCTCGGGGTGTGGCTCGGCCACCGGCGCCGCGGCGGGACGGTCACCGTCGTCGTCGCGAACACGTCGCGCGCGCTGCCGACGTTCGCGCTGCTCACGATCTTCGCGTCCGCCGGGCTGTTCGGGAGCTCGGCGACGACCCTCGCGGTCGCGATCTTCGCGGTCCCGCCCATCCTCACGAACGCCTACACCGGCGTCCTCGAGGTCGACGCCGACGTCCGCGACGCCGCCCGCGGCATGGGGATGTCCGCCTGGACCTCGCTGCGACGCGTCGAGCTGCCTCTCGCGCTCCCCCTGATCGGTGCGGGGCTGCGGACGGCGGCGGTGCAGGTCGTCGCCACCGTGCCGCTCGCCGCGTTCGTCGGCGGGACCTCGCTCGGCTCGATCATCGCGTCGGGCCTGGCCCTGCAGCGCTACGGCGAGGTCCTCGCGGGCGGCGTGCTCGTCGCGGGCCTGTGCCTGCTCGTCGAGGCCGTCCTGGCCGGCGGGCAGCGCGTGCTCACGCCCCGGCCGATGCGTCGGCGCGTCGCGCGCGAGCGCTCGTGAACCCGCCTGCTCCTGACCGTGGCGCGTCGGACCCTGGGCCGTCGGACCGCAGGCCGTCACACCGTGGCCGACCCGGTCAGTGACCGGCACCGGTGATGTCGCCGTGCCCGGTCGGATCGTGACCCGATGGTGACGCGCTGCACTGCCCGTGCTGTTGCCGACGCACGCCAGGACCGATCGAATTGACCCACCACCCCGCCAGGCCTTCGCGAGGAGAACGCCATGCCCGCACGTCGCCCGATCCTGACTGCCGGCGCCGCCGGACTCCTGCTCCTCGTCGCCGCGTGCGGTGCCCCCGGCTCCGGCGGGGGCGAGGAGGAGACCGCCGCCCCGACGGCCGGCGGGACCACCTGCGAGCCGGTCGCGGGTGACGAGCTCGTCGTGCTCGAGGACGACAAGGGGCTGCAGAACGCCGACAACGTCATCCCGGCGGTCAACGCCGCGGCCGTGGCGGCGGACCCGGCGCTCGTCCCGCTGCTCGACTCGGTCTCCGAGTCGCTCGACACGGACGACCTCATCGAGCTGAACCGCTCGGTCGACATCGACCGGCGCACGTCGAGCGAGGTCGCAGGCGAGTACGTCGCCGACGAGGGCCTCGCGGCGGCGGACGCGAGCGCGGGTGCCGGCAAGAAGGTCGTCATCGGCGCCGCCAACTTCTCCGAGAGCGCGACACTCTCCGAGGTCTACGGCGAGGTGCTGCGCTCCGCGGGCTACGAGGTCGAGGTCCAGACGATCGGCAACCGCGAGACCTACCTGCCGGCGCTCGAGAGCGGCCAGCTCACGCTGACGCCCGAGTACGCGGCGACGCTCGCCGAGTTCCTCAACACGAAGGTCAACGGCGACGACGCGGAGCCGGTCGCGAGCGCCGACCCGGCGGAGACCGTCACGGCGCTGACGTCGCTCGGCGAGGAGGTCGGGCTGACGTTCGGCGCGGTCGCCGAGGCGCAGGACCAGAACGCGTTCGCGGTGACGAGCGCGTTCGCCGAGGAGCACGACGTCGAGACGCTCAGCGAGCTCGCCGAGGCCTGCGGCGGCCTCGTGCTCGCCGGTCCCGCCGAGTGCCCCGAGCGCCCGTTCTGCCAGCCCGGGCTCGAGGAGACGTACGGGCTCGACTTCGCGGAGTTCACGTCCTACGACTTCGGGCTGATCGGCGAGGCGGTCCGCCAGGGCGAGGCGGCGATCGGCCTGGTGCTGTCGAGCGACGGCTCGCTCGCGAGCTGACCACGACGACGCCCCGCTCCCCCGGCACGACCGGGCGGGCGGGGCGTCGTGCTGTTTGGACGCGGGCGGCGGCTCCCGTCCCGGTCAGAGGCCCGCGGTCTCCAGCAGGCGGAGCCACACCTCGCTCACGGTCGGGTAGGCCGGCACGGCGTGCCAGAGCCGGTCGAGCGGCACCTCGCCCACCACGGCGACGGTCGCGGCCTGCAGCAGCTCGGCCGCGTCGGGGCCGGTGAAGGTCGCACCGACCACCGTGCCGCGCTGCTCGTCGAGCACGAGCTGGGCCGTGCCCGCGTACCCGTCGGCGGCGACGGCAGCCCCGGCGACGGACCCGATCGCGTAGCGCACCGTGCGCACGTCGAGCCCGGCGTCGCGCGCCTCGCGCTCGGTGCGCCCGACCCACGCGACCTCGGGGCGGGAGAACACGACCTGCGGCACCGCGGCGTGGTCGGCGCTCGCGCGGTACCGGCTCCACGGTCCCGCCGCGCGCTCGCGCTCGGCCGCTCCGTCTGCGCCGCTGAACCGCGCCGAGACCACGTCACCGACGACCCGGGCGTCGTACTTGCCCTGGTGCGTCGTGGCGGTCCGTCCGGTCACGTCGCCCGCGGCGAAGAGCCAGCCGCCCTCGACGCCGGTGACCTGGAGCGCGTCGTCGACGGCGAGCGGCTGCCCCGGCGTGAGCCCCAGCACGTCGAGCCCGAGGTCGGCGGTGCGCGGCGTGCGGCCCGTCGCGACGAGCAGCTCGTCGGCGTCCACCCGCGAGCCGTCGGCCAGCGTGAGGTGGACCCCGTGCTCGTCGCGCACCGCGGCCGTGGCCTCGGCCCGGTAGCGCACGTCGACGCCACGGCCGGCCAGCGACTCCCCGACCTCGTCGCCCGCGAACGGCTCGGCCCGCGGGAGGACGCGCTCACCGCGGACGAGCAGCGTGACCCGCGACCCGAGGTCCGTGTACGCGACGGCCATCTCGACGGCGACGACACCCCCGCCGACCACGACGAGCGTCCCGGGCACCTGCTCCGCGGACGTCACCTCGCGGCTCGTCCACGGCCGGACCCCCGCGAGGGCGTCGGGGACGACCGGCTCGCTGCCGGTCGCGACGACGACCGCGTGCCGAGCCCGCACGGCCTGCTCCTCGCCGTCGGCGCCGGTCAGCACGAGCTCGCGGGGCCCGGTGAACCGGGCGCGCCCGCGCAGCAGCGCGAGCCCGGCACCGTCGAGCCACTCGACCTGACCGTGGTCGTCCCAGTGCGACGTGAACTCGTCGCGCCGCGCCAGGGTCGCGGCGACGTCGACCGTCCCCGTGACCGCCTGGGCGGCGCCGGGGACCGCCCGGGCGGCCTCGAGCACCGCGCCCGGGCGCAGCAGCGCCTTGGAGGGCATGCACGCCCAGTAGGAGCACTCCCCGCCGACGAGCTCCTCCTCGAGCACGACGACGCTGAGTCCGTCCCGGTGCGCACGGTCGGCCGCGTTCTCCCCGACCGCGCCCGCCCCGATCACCACGACGTCGTACTCGTGCACCTGCCGGTCGTCCTGCGCCATGTCCGCTCCCTCGTGAGGTGAAGCCTCATCGTCGCGGCGGACGTCCCGGCGCACCAGCGTCGGCGGACGTCGGCGCGTCGGTCGGCCGGCACCTCGTCGGCGCGGCGCGGCGCGGGGTGAGGCGGCCGGAGCCGGCGGGCGGCCGTGCCCGAAACGGCGAAGGCCCCCGACCATCCAGGTCAGGGGCCTCGCGGTGGTGCGCCATCAGGGACTCGAACCCCGAACCCGCTGATTAAGAGTCAGCTGCTCTGCCAATTGAGCTAATGGCGCGCGGGGCGAAACGTTACCAGGGGTCAGGCCGTGGTTGCGAACCGGATACCGCCTGCGAGCGGCAGTGTGACGCGGTTCACCCTGCGGCCGCGTCGGGGTCGACCGGGAGCTCGTCCTCCGCGCCGCCGGCCGTGTCGTCCGCGGAGGCGGGGCGGTCGTCGCCCTCCCACCAGGCGTCCTCCGGGATGCCCTCGGTCTCGAGGATCGCCTGCGACACCGGACCGTCCGGCGCGGCGAGGTCGGCCAGCAGCGCGAGCGGCACGTGCTCGGCCAGCAGGTCCATCACGGAGGGCGGCGTGACGGCAGGCGTCACCGCGGTCGGCTCCACGGACGCGTCGGCAGGAGCGTCGTCGGCCGGGTTCTCGAGGTTGTCAGTCATCCGTTCATCTCCCTGGTCGACCGTCATCGCAGCATCCGCGGTGCCGTGCGCGCAAGCAGGAGCCCCCCGCGTGCCCCGAGCGGCCGCACCTGCTCGGGCGTCAGCGGGGCCCGCCGGGCGTCCCGTGACCCCGGCGCGCCGGGGGCAGGACCGCCCAGGAGCCGGGTCTCCCCGGACCGCTCCGGAGCCGGGCGTCCCGGAACCGGGCGTCCCGCAGCCGGGCGTCCCGGAACCGGGCGTCAGAGGTACAGCCCGGTGCCCTCACGACCGGCGTGCGGCTGGGCGACGGCGTGGACGTCCTTCTCGCGCAGGAGCAGGTACGTGCGCGCCTCGAGCTCGACCTCGGCGCGCTCGTCGGGGTCGAACAGCACGCGGTCGCCGATCTCGACCTGGCGGACGTGCTGGCCCGCCGCGACGACCACGGCCCAGGCGAGCCGCTTGCCGACGACCGCGGTGGCCGGGATGACGATGCCCGCCGACGACCGGCGCTCGGACGCCTCGTCGTCGAGCTCGACGAGCAGGCGGTCGTTCAGCATCCGGATCGGGAGCTCGGGACGCGAGGTGGGGACGGGCTGGCTCACGGGCCGACGCTACCCGCACGGGCGACAGCCGCGCCCCGCCGTCCCGACGTAGGCTTGCGGGCGCCGACCACCCGCACGAGCCCCTCGGAGACCCATGCCTCGCCTCACCGTCGGAGACACCGCGCCGGACTTCACGCTGCCGACGGCCGACGGCCGCAGCGTGACGCTCTCGGAGCTGCGCGGCCAGCACGTGGTCGTGTACTTCTACCCGGCGGCGATGACGCCCGGCTGCACGACGCAGGCGTGCGACTTCCGCGACTCCCTCTCGGCGCTGCAGGGGGCCGGGTACGCCGTCGTCGGGGTCTCCCCCGATCCGGTCGACAAGCTCGCGCAGTTCGCGGAGCAGGACGGCCTGACGTTCCCGCTCGCGTCGGACACCGAGCGCTCGGTGCTCGAGGCGTGGGGCGCGTTCGGGGAGAAGAAGCTGTACGGCAAGACCGTCACGGGCGTCATCCGCTCGACCGTCGTCGTCGACCCGGACGGGAAGGTCGAGCTCGCGCAGTACAACGTCAAGGCCACCGGGCACGTCGCGAAGCTGCGGCGCGACCTCAAGATCGACTGACGCACCCCGCCCGCCGGACGCGCACCTCCGGCGGGCGGCGGCAGCCGGGTGCGCACGCGGGAGTGGTGAAACGGCAGCCACGCCAGGTTTAGGTCCTGGTGCCCTCACGGGCGTGCGGGTTCGACTCCCGTCTCCCGCACACAGCTAACCCGTCGCCCCGCCTCACCCTCCTCGACCGACGTCCTCCGGAGCCGCAGGGGTCCGGGACCTCACGGGCCCGCCGGGCACAGGACGGTGGCCGCCCCCGCGTCGTCTCGACGCGGGGACGGCCACCGGTCCCGTCAGCGGGTGCGCTCGCCGGTCAGCCTCAGCTGAACGGCAGGCTCACCTTCGAGCTGGTGAGGTCGACCGTGCTGGTCGACCCGCCGAACACGTTCCAGATCTCGACGCGCACGGACCCCTTCGCGAGGTCGCCCAGCGCACCGGACTGGCTCTCCAGGCCGACGGCCTGCGTGTACCGCTCCCAGCCGGTCACCGGGTCGGTCGCGAAGTACCGGTAGGTCTCCACGCGGTCCCAGCTGCCGTTGCCGGTCAGGTCGTACGAGACCCGCACGCGCGTCGCCTGCCCGACCTTCGTCCCGGCGTCGAGCGCGACGTCGAACGACGTCGTCCCGCCGCCGAGCTTCCCGGTGAGCCCGGTCGCCGTGTAGACGAGGCCCTTGCCGGGCTCGCCGACCGCGTCGGCGCCGGTGGCGACGGGCACGGTCGCGGTGGGCGTCGTGCCCGCCTTGGAGCCGAGCGAGCCGTCCGGCTGCAGGTACAGCGTGAAGCCGGTCGGGGCGGTCGACGTCGGGGTCGGCGTCGGCGTGACGGTCGGCTTCGGCGTCGCCGTGGCGGTCGGCGTGGGTGTCACCGTCGGCTTCGGGGTGGCCGTGGCCGTCGGCTTCGGGGTCGCCGAGGCCGTGGGGGTCGGCGTCGGCTCGCCGCCGCCGGGTCCACCGGTGCCCGAGCCGCCGCTCCAGGTGTACTTGCCCGTGGTCGCCGTCGTGCCCGCGGCGACCTTGAGCGTCGTGCCGTCCGAGAAGGTCACGGTGATGTCCTTCGAGGTGACGTTGGCCGCGACGTACGTGCGGTCGCCGTCCTTGCTGAACACCGCCGACAGCGGGTGGTCACCGTGGACGCCGGTGTCGAGCGTCCCGAGCGCCGCCAGGTTGGCGATCCAGTGGTACGTGTGCGCCCGGCTCTCGCCCTCCTCGACGGTGTAGCCGGGGTTGGCGTCGAGCCCCTTCAGCGCAGCCGGCGCGTCACCCAGTGCGAGGTACTCCCACAGGATGTCCTGCCACACCGTCGGCTCGCCCGCGTTGGCCTTGACCAGCTCGGCGTAGTTCGACCGCACGTCCTCGGGACGCATCCCGAGGTACAGGTGCCCGCCGGTGATCGGGAGGGTGTTGATGCCCTGGATCATCTCCGGCTCGGCGCTGAACCACGTGGTGTACGTGGCGCCGTCGCCCCAGACCATGCCGACCGTCGTGTGGCCGAACTTCTCCGGGAGGTTGTCCGCACCGTTGAACCAGTACGCCTGGATGGCGGCGGCCTGCGTCGCGTACATGAAGACACCGGCGTCACGGACCTCGGTGTCACCGGTCGCCTCGCCCCACTGGATCAGGGCGTTGGCGAAGTTCATGCCCTCGGAGCTCGACTCCTGGTTGTTGCCCGCGGCGAACGCGCCGTGGCCCGAGGCCCAGTCGTGACCTGCGTAGATGTCGAAGTCGCGCAGGTACGGGAAGCGGGTCTCGTCCCGGTCGTAGTTGTTCGCGTCGCGGATGAGGAGGTCGACCATGCCGCCGTACTGCTCGTCCGAGGCCCACTTGGGGTCGAAGCGGGCGAGCGTCGCGGCCGCCACGATGTAGTAGCCGTAGTGGAAGTGGTGGTCGTTGAGCTCCTTGTCGGAGCCGTACGAGGCGGGGAACCCGACGAGCGTGCCCCAGTTCTCGTTGTACGCGAACACCTTCTCGGCCTTGCCGGGCGTCGCGGTGAACCACTCGGTCAGCGTCGCCTTCATCTGGGCCAGCGCCTTGTCGCGCACGTCGTCCCGGCCGACCTGGTCGGCGATCTCGGCGATGCGGGTTGCGCGGCCCAGGGCCTTGCCCGTCCAGTACGTGTCGCCGTTGATGATGCCCATCGGGTCGTCCTTGACCTGGTCGAGCAGGCCGTCGAGGCGCGTGTTCGCGGCGCCCTCGCCGGTCGCGACGGCCGGGATCTCCGGCAGCACGCCCGTGAACGGCGTCTCGGTGGTGAAGGACGTCGCGCCGACGTACGTCGTCATGTCGCCGCGGGGCGAGAAGTACTCGCGCTCGAGCTCGGTCGCGGAGCCGTCACCTGCGGCCGCCTCCGTCACGAACTGCGACTGGTGCGGGTAGAGCGAGACGATGGTGCCCGACTGCTCGCCCTCGAGGGCGGTGGTCTCGAGCGCGTACGTGGTGCGCACGGCCCCCGCCGACTCGTCGTACTCGTAGGCGACCGTGGTGCCGGTGACCTCGGCGTACGCGTGCTCCGCGTACTGCTCCGCGAGCGCCTTGCGGTCGGCGTCGGTGTCGTCGGCCGTGGTCGGCAGCGAGGCGACGCTCAGGTAGCCCTTGCCACCGAGGGTGCTGCGCAGCGACGAGCCCGAGACGGTCCAGGTCGAGCCGCTCGGGGCGTACGCGACGTAGTCGGTCCCGCCCGCGGTGAACCCGACGGTCTCGCCGTCGTTGAGCCAGACGGTCTGCTTCTCCGCCGAGCTGAGCACCGCGTCCCCGCCGGTCACGTGGTACCAGCTGAACGGCAGCCCGTGGCCGATCGTGGCGCGCAGCGACTGGTCGGAGTCGGCCCAGGACGCGGTCACGGTCCAGTCGGTCCAGTCCGCGACCTCGACGACACCGGCGGACAGGCCGGCGACGCCGACGACGACGTCCTCCGCGTAGGAGTAGTGGAACTCCCCGACCCCGCCCGGGCGCCCGCTGATCACGGGCGTCGTGGTGTACGACAGCCCGAGCCCGGTGGCGCTGGGCTGGTAGGCGAGCGGGTGCGCGTGCAGCGGCTCGCTCGCCGTGCAGTTCCACTTCTTGAAGAGGAGCGACGACCACCAGTCGTTCGTCGGGACCGGCCCCTCCGGAGCGTCGTCCGTCACGTAGGCGCGCGCGTCGGTCGCCAGGGCGGCGCAGCCCTCGGGCGCGGGGCCGACCTGGTCGGTCGTGTACCCGCCGGCCCCGACGTCGCGCACGGCGGCACCGGCGGACGACGCCACCGTGCCGACGGTCGCCGCGGCGAGCAGCGCGACGAGCGCAGCCGACGTGACCCGCGTCCGGGCGCCGCGCAGCGCGCCCGTGGAGGGTTGAGGTGAATGGTTCTCTGTGCGTGAGTGCATCTCTGGAGCCCCCGCGGAGCCGACGTCTGATCCGACGCTGCCCCGTGTGTCGGACGTCGACGCATCGTTGCGTGACGCCGAGACGCGCTCCCCGTCCGGCCCCCGTTTGGTCAGACTATGAGAGCGGTCTCATGAACACGGTATGTCGCGTCTACCCGCAGGGCAAACCGAAGGATAAGGAGGCACAAACTCCACGTCAACGGACCAAAGGATGCAAAAAGGCCCGCCTGCCGGGTGGCAGGCGGGCCCTCGACGGTGCAGGTCAGGCCTCGGCGGGCTCCGCGGCCTGGGCCGCGATCAGCTGGCGCACCTCGTCCATGTCGAGCTCCTTGACCTTCTGGAGCACGCTCTCGAGCGCCGGGCCCGGCAGCGCGCCGGCCTGGTTGAACACCAGGATGCCGTCACGGAACGCCATGAGCGTGGGGATCGAGGTGATCGCGAGCTCCTGCGCGAGCAGCTGCTCCGCCTCGGTGTCGACCTTGGCGTGCACGACGTCGGGGTGCTTCTCCGACGACTGCTCGAAGACCGGGCCGAACCGCTTGCACGGTCCGCACCACTCCGCCCAGAAGTCGATGAGCACGATGTCGTTGCTCGTGATGGTCTGCTGGATCGTGTCGTGGGTCAGCTCGGTGGTGGCCATGCGGTGCCTCCTCGGGGTCGTGGGTTCCGCCCGGTAGAGCACACGGGAGCGGCCAGGTATTCCCCTCCGGCCCTGCGGGAGCGCACGCGGGGGGAACGCGCCGGAGCGTGCCGCGAGCGGCACGAGGGCCGGGCAGGGTAGAACAGCACGGTGACCGACACCGCCGACTTCCCCCGCGAGCCCGAGCGACCCGCCGGCTGGCTCAGCCCCGACGCCATCCAGAACGCGCGTGCGACCCTCCCGCTGCTCTACGTCGACGCCGTGCCCGTGCGCGTCGACGAGTCCGGCGACGTCGTCGCCGTGGGGCTCCTGCTGCGCGTGACGCCCGAGGGCGTCATGTCCCGCGCGCTCGTCTCAGGCCGCGTGATGTACCACGAGCGCGTGCGCGACGCGCTGCTGCGGCACATCGAGAAGGACCTCGGACCGGTCGCGCTCCCCCAGATCCCCGCGTCGCCGCAGCCGTTCACGGTCGCCGAGTACTTCCCCACGCCCGGGGTCACGCCGTACCACGACCCGCGCCAGCACGCGGTCTCCCTGGCCTACGTCGTGCCGGTCTCGGGCGACTGCCGGCCGCAGCAGGACGCGCTCGACCTCGCGTGGCTCACGCCCGAGCAGGCGGCCGACCACCAGGTGCAGCTCGAGATGACCGGCGGGCAGGGACTCCTCCTGCGCCAGGCGATGGCGCACGTGGGCCGCCTGCCCTGAGCCGCCCGCCCACGCGTCCCCGGTCGGCCGTCCCGGCGGCGGGCACAGGCGAAGGAGCGGCCCCTCGGCTCCGCCCGGGCACCGACCCGGCGTCCGGTGACCGGCGGCTGCCGGGTCAGCCGAGGACGAGCTCCGGCCAGTCGGCGAGGTCGGCGCGCATCTTCCGGTCGTGCGTCGCCACGACGACGGCCGCCGAGGTCGCCCGCAGGGCCTCGGTGAGCTCGTCGACGAGCCCGATCGACAGGTGGTTGGTCGGCTCGTCGAGCAGGAGCACGTGCGGCGCGGCGAGCAGGGCGCACGCGAGGTCGAACCGCCGCCGCTGGCCGACCGAGAGCTCCTCGAGCGGGCGGTCGAGGTCCTCCTCGCTCAGCAGGCCGAGCGAGGCGACCGGCACGAGCCGCGTCGTGTCGAGCGCGCCCGCCTCGAGCAGCTCGAGCGCGCGGCGCGCGTAGGCGTCGAAGCCGCTCTCGCGCTCGGGGGCGCCGGCCCGCGACCCGGCGACCGGTGGCCGCACCCCGCGGGCTCCCCGGCCCGGCGCCACCTCGTCGAGGCCTTCCTGGCCGAGGACGCCCAGGCGCACGCCGGCCGCGACGCTGCGGGTGCCGCGCTCGAGCGCGAGCGTGCCCGCGAGCGCCGCGAGCAGCGTCGACTTGCCCGCGCCGTTCGCCCCGGTCACGAGCAGCCGCCCGCACGGCGCGAGGTCGATGCGGGTCCCCGCGAGGTCGAGCCGGTCGCGCCCACCGGCACCCGCGACCCGGGGCGCCCGGACGTCGAGCAGCGGCCCGCCCGGGTAGCCGTCCGGGACGGACGGCAGGTCGGGGAAGGCGAGCTCGAGCGGCGGGACGGGGACCTCGACGGCCTCGGCCTCGAGCCGCTGCACGAGCCGGTCCGCGGCCTTGACGTGCTGGCGAGCGCGGGTCCCGCGGCGGTGCTTGTCGGAGCCCTTGGGTGGGCGCCACTCGTCGGACAACCCCTCGTACGACGCGTCGAGCCGCTCCGCGAGCCGCACCGCGCGCTTGCGCTCGGCGGTGTACCGGGCGCGCCAGCGCCGCAGCGCCTGCGTCTTGGCGAAGCGGTAGGTCGCGTACCGCGTCGCGCCGTACAGCACGGGGCGCCCGTCCATCGACGGGTCCAGGTCGAGGATCGCGGTCATCACGTCGTCGAGCAGCTGCCGGTCGTGCGTGACGATGACGACGACGCCCGGCCAGCCGCGCAGCTGCGCGGTCAGGTACTCGATGCCGGCGACGTCGAGGTGGTTGGTGGGCTCGTCGAGCAGCAGGATGTCCGCACGCTCGGCCAGGCGGCAGCCGAGGCGCACCCGGTACCGCTCCCCCACGCTGAGCTCGTCGAGGCGTCGACCGGGGTCGCGCGGCGCACCCAGGCGGCTCAGGGCCTCGTCGACCCGGCGGTCCGCGTCCCATGCCGCGAGGTGCTCGACGCGCCCGATCGCCTCGGTCAGCGCGGCGAGGTCGCCGGTCTCGTGATCGAACCCGTCGACGACGTCCTCGAGGCGGGCGGACGCCGCCCGGACCCCGGCGAGCGACTCGCCGACGAGCGTCCCCACCGTCGCCGCCGCTGCGACGTCCAGCTCCTGGGCGACGACCGCCACGGTCCCCGCGCGGCGGACGGCGCCGTCCTGCGGGGTCAGCTCGCCCGCGAGGACCTGCAGCAGCGTCGACTTGCCCGCGCCGTTCTCGCCGACGACGCCCAGCCGCGTGCCCGCGGGCGCCGCGACGTCGACGCGGTCGAGCACCGCGCGCCCGGGGTAGCCGAACGTCACGGCGTCGGCCACGAGGTGCACGGCACCCAGCGCGACCGGGCCGGCAGCCGGGCCGACCGTCGCACCGGGCGGCTGCCCGCGCGTCCCGCCGCGCGTCGCACTCACCGCCCGTCGTCCGCGGTGCCTGCGTCCGAGGCGCCCGCGTCCGAGGCGCCCGCGTCCGGCAGGCCCGCCTCCGCGCTGCCCACCGCCGGTGGGCCGGCGTCCGGTCGGCCCGCGTCCGCGGAGCCCACGTCCGGGGTGCCGCGGCCCGGGCCGCCGTCGCCCAGGACCCGGACCAGCACCGGGACGAGGGCGCGGAACGCCTGCCCGCGGTGGCTGATCGCGTTCTTCTCCGCGGGCGTGAGCTCGGCGCACGTGCGGGTCTCGCCGTCGGGCACGAGGACCGGGTCGTAGCCGAACCCGCCGGCGCCGCGCGGCCCGTGCGTGAGCCGGCCCACGAGGTGCCCGGTCTCGACGTGCTCGAACCCGTCGGGCGTCACGAGCGCCGCGGCGCACGTGAAGCGTGCGCCGCGGTGCTCGGCGCCGATGTCCGCGAGCTGCGCGAGCAGCAGGGCGAGGTTCGCCGCGTCGTCGCCGTGCCGGCCGGCCCAGCGCGCCGAGAAGATGCCGGGCGCGCCGCCCAGCACGTCGACCGCGAGCCCGGAGTCGTCGGCGACCGCCGGCAGCCCGGTGAAGCGTGCGAGCGCCCGCGCCTTGAGCAGCGCGTTCGCCTCGAACGTCACGCCGTCCTCGACGGGCTCCGGGGCACCGACGTCGCGCGCCCCCACGACGCTCGCGGGGTCGAGGCCGGGCAGCGCGGGGCCGAGGATCGCGCGGAGCTCGTCGAGCTTGTGCGCGTTGTGCGTCGCGAGGACCAGCCGGGGGGCGACCGTCATGCGGTCACTGTGCCCGTCACCTCGCCCGCGGGCACGGCCTCGTCGGGCACCGCCTCGGCCGGCGCGGTCCCGGCAGCGGCGTGCACGAGCGTGGACCGCGACGCGCTGCCGTCCGAGGCGGGCGCGTCGAGCGCCGCACGCTGCAGCCGGGTGAGCTCGGCCGTCCCCGCCAGGGCGAGGTCGAGCAGCGCGTCGAGCTCCGTGCGGTCGAACGGCGCGTGCTCGGCGGTGCCCTGCACCTCGACGAACGTGCCCGAGCCGGTCACGACGACGTTCATGTCGGTCTCCGCGCGCACGTCCTCGACGTACGGCAGGTCGAGCACCGGGACGCCGTCGACGATGCCGACGCTCACCGCGGCGACCGAGTCGCGCAGCACGGGCTTCTTGCGGCTGATCGCGCCCTTCTTCAGGCCCCACGCGACCGCGTCGGCGAGCGCGACGTACGCGCCCGTGATGGCCGCGGTGCGCGTGCCGCCGTCGGCCTGCAGGACGTCGCAGTCGAGCACGATCGTGTTCTCCCCGAGCGCGCTCACGTCGATGATCGCGCGCAGCGAGCGCCCGACGAGCCGCGAGATCTCGTGCGTGCGGCCGCCGACCCGGCCCTTGACCGACTCCCGGTCCGAGCGGGTGCTCGTCGCCCGCGGCAGCATCGAGTACTCCGCGGTGACCCAGCCCTCGCCCGAGCCCTTGCGCCAGCGCGGCACCCCCTCGGTGAACGACGCGACGCACAGCACCTTGGTGCCCCCGAACTCGACGAGCACGCTGCCCTCGCCCGCCTCGAGGAACCGGCGGGTGATCGTCACGGGGCGGAGCTGGTCGGGGCGGCGGCCGTCGGGGCGCGTCGCGGGCGTGCCGGAGGTCACGGGAGTCGTGGGGGTCATGCGGACGAGCCTAACGGCGGCCCCGGGCGACGCCGCGGGAGCGCCGGCGGCCGGCAGCGAGGGCGGGTCGGGGCGGGGACGGGCGTCAGAGCACGTGCACGTCGCCGGTCCGGGCGAGGTCGAGCGGGCCCGCGTACACCGCGCGCGCCTCGGCGAGGGCCTCCGCCGGGTCGTTCCACGCGGGGATGTGCGTCAGGACGAGGCGCCCGGCCCGGCCCGCGGCCGCGGCGAGGCCGGCGCGGCGCCCGGTCAGGTGCACGCCGCGCAGCCCGTCGTCCCGGCCCTCGACGTACGCGGCCTCCGCGAGCAGGAGATCGACGCCGTCGGCGAGCTCGGTGAGCCCCGCGCACTCGTCGGTGTCGCCCGTGTACGCGAGCGTCACGGTGCGCGCGGCGTCGTGGTCCGACGGCCCGGTGACGCGGAAGCCGAACGCCGGCACGGGGTGCTCGACGACCACGGGCACGAACGTCAGCGGGCCCACGACGACGGGCACGCCCGGCTCCCACGTGCGGAACGCGAACTGCCCGGACACCTCGGTCGCGGGGTCCTTGCCGGCCATGAGCGCGAGGCGCTCGGACGCACCCTCGGGCGCGTGGACCGCGACCGGCGGGCAGGGTCCGCCGGGCCGGTACCGGCGCAGCACGTTGAGCACCACGAGGTCCGCCACGTGGTCGGAGTGCAGGTGGGACACGGCGATCGCGTCGAGCGCGGTCGGGTCCGCGAGGCGCTGCAAAGGGCCCAGCGCGCCGTTGCCCAGGTCCATGAGCACCGTCCAGGTGCGCACCGTGCCGGTGCGCTCGTCGGGCCCCTCGGCCTGCACGAGGTACCCGGACGCCGCGGCGTCCGGCCCCGGGAACGACCCGGCGCAGCCCACCACCACGAGCCTCATCGTGCGCCCCCCGCGCGGTGTCTCACCGGTGCGCCTGCCAGCGCAGCGCGAGCCGGTCCTCGACCGCTCCGACCTCGGGCCCGAGGAAGCGGCGTGCGAGCACGTGGAACGACTCGGGGTCGCCGGTCGCCAGGAACCGGTGCTCGGGCGGGCCCGCGGCGGGGTCCCGCTCCAGGTCGTGCGCGACGAGCGTGCGGTACACGTCCTTCGCGGTCTCCTCGGCGCTCGAGACGAGCGTGACGCCCTCGCCCATGACGTAGGAGATGACGCCCGTGAGCAGCGGGTAGTGCGTGCAGCCGAGCACGAGGGTGTCCACGCCCGCGTCGCGCACCGGGTCGAGGTACTCGTGCGCGGCAGCGAGGATGTCGGGGCCCGACGTGATGCCCGCCTCGACGAAGCCGACGAACCGCGGGCACGCGCGGGTCACGAGCTCGATGCCCGGCGCGACGGCGAACGCGTCGTCGTACGCGCGGGACTCGACGGTCGACCGGGTCGCGATCACGCCGATGTGCCCGGTCCGGGTGGCGGCGACGGCGCGGCGCGCCGCCGGCAGGACGACCTCGACGACGGGGATGCCGCGGCGCTGGGTGTAGCGCTCGCGCGCGTCGCGCAGGACCGCCGACGACGCGGTGTTGCAGGCGATGACCAGCATCTTCACGCCCGCGTCCACCAGGTCGTCCATGACCTCGAGCGCGTGCGCCCGGACGGCGGCGAGCGGCTTCTCGCCGTACGGGGTGTTGAGCGTGTCGCCGATGTACAGCGTCGACTCCTGCGGGAGCTGGTCGAGGATCGACCGCGCGACGGTGAGCCCTCCGACACCGGAGTCGAAGATGCCGATCGGGGCGTCGTTCACGCGGCCGAGCCTAACGGCTCCGTCGCGGCGGACCGGTGCCTCGCGGGTGTGACGCGCCTCGCGTGCGCGTCGTCGGGGTCACGACGCCGGTCCGACCACCACCGGAGGGTCAGCGCGGGCCTCACCGCGAGCGGCGCAGGTCCTCGAGCATCACGGCGAGCAGCGACTCCTGGAGCCAGCTCAGCGCCGCGTACACCGACCCGAGGTACTGCCGCGCCTGGCCGGCCGCGTCGTCCTCGGCGACCTCTCCCTCGAGCGTCTCGTAGAGCGCGTCGGCGGCCTCCTCGTCGACGATCCCGAGGCGGTCGGCGAGCACGAGCCGGAGGTCGGTGAGCGTCGCCGCGAGCGCCTGCGCGTCGGCGGGCTGCACGACGAGCGCGCCGCCGCGCCCGCCGGTGGCCGTGAGCTGCTGCCACACCGCGCCGAGGCGCGCGATCTTGGTGCGTCGCAGGTCCGCCTCGGTGAGCCGCCGGAACTCGGCGGCGACGGCGGGGTCCTCGCGCGACGCGTCGGGGAGCAGACGGCGCACGGCTGCGTCCTCGGGCGGCGCGACCCACTCCTCGTCCACGCGCAGGCCGAGCGGGTCGGGGTGGGCGCTCGAGGGCGGCGGGCCGTCCTCGAAGCGCGCGGCGCCGAGCAGCTCCGCGACGTCGGCGACGACCGACGCGACGACCTCGCGCTCCTGCGCGTCGAGCTCCGCGACGAACGCCCCACGCTCACGCCGGAAGCCGCGCATCACTGCCCCCCGCGCTGCATCGTCGCCCAGAGACCGAAGCCGTGCATCGCCTGCACGTCGACCTCCATGGTCTCGCGGTTGCCCGTGGAGACGACCGCGCGCCCCTGCTCGTGCACCTGGCGCATGAGCTTCTCGGCCTTGGCGCGCGGGTAGCCGAAATAGGACTGGAACACGTAGCTCACGTAGCTCATGAGGTTGACGGGGTCGTTCCAGACGATCGTGACCCATGCGTCGCCGAGCCCCGTCTGCTCCTCGGCGGCGACGGTCTCCTCGGGAGCGAGCTGGGCGACCACGCGCCCACTCTAGGTGCGGGCGCGACACCCGTCCGCCTACGTTTGCGCCATGAGCGCTCCGCAGACCGCCGCCATGCCCGACGCCGTGGCGGACCGCCGCGCCGCCCGTCACCGCAGCACCGCGCTGCTGACCGACCGCTACGAGCTCACGATGCTCGACGCGGCGCTCACCGACGGGACGGCGTCGCGGCACTGCGTGTTCGAGGTGTTCACGCGGCGGCTGCCCGCCGGACGCCGCTACGGCGTGCTCGCGGGGACGGGCCGCGTGCTCGAGGCGCTCGCCGACTTCCGGTTCGAGGAGACCGAGCTCGAGTGGCTCGCCAGGGCGGGCGTCGTGAGCGCGTCGACCCTCGACTTCCTCGCCGGCTACCGGTTCACGGGGTCGATCACGGGCTACGCCGAGGGTGAGATGTTCTTCCCGCAGTCCCCCGTGCTGGTCGTCGAGGGCACGTTCGCCGAGGCGGTGCTGCTCGAGACGCTCGTGCTCTCGGTGCTCAACTACGACTCGGCGGTCGCGTCCGCCGCGTCGCGCATGACCAGTGCGGCGATCGGGCGGCCCTGCCTCGAGATGGGGTCGCGGCGTGCGCACGAGGACGCGGCGGTCGCGGCGGCCCGGGCCACCGCCGTGGCGGGCTTCGCGGCGACGTCCAACCTCGAGGCAGGCCGCCGCTACGGGATCCCGACGATCGGGACCGCCGCGCACGCGTTCACGCTCCTGCACGACGACGAGGAGTCGGCGTTCCGCGCGCAGGTCGCGACCCTCGGGCCGGGCACGACGCTGCTGGTCGACACCTACGACGTGCGCCGCGGCGTCGAGACCGCGGTCCGGGTCGCGGGTCCCGGGCTCGGTGCCGTCCGGCTGGACTCGGGCGACCTCGGGGTGCTCGCGCACGAGGTGCGCGCCCAGCTCGACGCGCTCGGGGCGACGGGGACGCGGATCGTCGTGACCTCGGACCTCGACGAGCACGCGATCGCGTCGCTCGCGGTCGCGCCGGTCGACTCCTACGGCGTGGGGACCTCGGTCGTGACCGGGTCCGGCGCCCCGACGTGCGGGATGGTCTACAAGCTCGTCGCCCGCGAGGGGCGGGACGGGACGCTCGAGCCGGTCGCGAAGGCGTCGCGGCTCAAGACGAGCGTCGGGGGCCGCAAGGGTGCGGCGCGCCGGCTCGACGACGAGGGCCGGGCGGTCGAGGAGGTGCTCGTCACGGGGGCCGACTCGGACGTCACGTCCTGGAGCCCGGAGGACCAGACGATGCGCCCGCTGCACGTGCCGCTCGTGGTGCACGGCGCCGTCGACACGCGCTGGACCGGGGCCGCGGGCGTCCGGACGGCGGCAGAACGACACCGGGCCTCCCGAGACGAGCTGCCTCGGGGGGCCCGGCGTCTGTCCGCGGACGAGGCCGCGGTCCCGACGGTGACGCTGCGGCTGGGTGGGGGGACCGCCGCCGCGGACGTCGCGTCGTAGGTGTTAGATGCGTGCGCCGCGGCCACGGCCGACGAGGCCGAGGATCAGGCTGACCACGAGGACCGCGACACCGATCCAGAGCAGGAACTGGCCGATCTCGGTCGCGACCCCGAGCACGATGAGGACGACGCCGACGAGGATGAGCAGGAGCCAGGACGGCATGATGCGCCCCTTCCGTTCAGACGGCCCGGAGGCCGTTCGCTTCAGCTGACCGGGGGTACCCGGTGCTGGGTGATGGCTCAACCGTGGCACTGCCCCTTCGGGCCGGCATCCGCTGCGTTGCACTTGCGTCCGGGCCCGTCGCTGGTAAGTGGTCGCGCGTCCAGCGCGCTGAACTGCAGGAACGCTTCGATGAGAGATCAGTGAGAGCGCGCAAGACCCTGTCCATCATGTGAGACGCCGCGCGGGGAGTGCCAGGCTCCGGCCCGCCGGACGAGCGCTCAGCGCTTCCCGACGAACCAGCCGCGGAGCATCTCGACGCGCGCCGCGAGCTGGTCCGGGTCCGCGAGCGCGACCTCCGGACCTCCGCAGCGGCGGCGCAGCTCGGTGTGCACAGCGCCGTGCGGCTGACCGCTGCGCCGCGACCACGCGCCGACGAGCTGCGCGAGCTCCTTGCGCAGCTCCGCCTGCTTGCGGTGGTCCATCTCCGCGAGCCGCTCGGCCTCCTGCTGCGCGCTGGCCTTCGGGCGCCGCTTGCCGCTGAGCTGGTCGGCCTGGCGCTGCCGCAGCAGCGTCGTCACCTGGTCCGCGTCGAGGAGCCCCGGCAGCCCGAGGAAGTCGAGCTCCTCCTCGGAGCCCACGTCCGCGCCCGTGCCGAACTCGCCGCCGTCGAACAGCACGCGGTCGAACGACGCCTGCGCCTCGAGCGCCTCGAACGACCCCTGCAGCCCGTCGGGGCCCACGGCGTCCGCTCCCCCGCGAGCCGAGTTCGCCGCGGCCAGCAGGGCGTCCTCGGGGTTGTAGTCGTCGCCCTGCTCCTCGGCGGTCAGCGGGCGGTCGAGGGCGTGGTCCCGCTCGGCCTCGAGCGTGTTGGCGAGCGCGAGCAGCTGCGGCACGCTCGGCAGGAACACCGACGCGGTCTCGCCGCGCCGACGGGCACGCACGAAGCGCCCGACCGCCTGGGCGAAGAACAGCGGCGTCGCGGTGCTCGTGGCGTAGACGCCCACCGCGAGCCGGGGGACGTCGACCCCCTCCGAGACCATGCGCACCGCGACGAGCCAGCGCGAGTCCGACGCGGAGAACTCGTCGATCCGGTCGCTCGCCCCGTCGTCGTCCGAGAGGACGACCGTCGGCGAGGTCCCGGTGAGGCGCGCGAGGTGCCCCGCGTACGCGCGCGCGTCGGTCTGGTCGGTCGCGATCACCATCGCGCCCGCGTCGGGGACCGAGCGCCGGACCTCGGTCAGCCGGCGGTCCGCGGCGGCGAGCACCGACGGGATCCACTCGCCGTTCGGGTTGAGGGCCGTGCGCCACGCCTGCGCGGTCATGTCCTTGGTCAGGGCCTCGCCCAGGCGCGCGCTGATCTCGTCGCCCGCCTTGGTGCGCCAGCGCATCGCGCCCGAGTACGACAGGAAGATCACCGGCCGGACGACGTGGTCGCGCAGCGCGTCGCCGTAGCCGTAGGTGTAGTCCGCGGCGCTGCGCCGGATGCCGTCCTCACCGCGCTCGTACGTGACGAACGGGATCGCCGCGGTGTCCGAGCGGAATGGCGTGCCGGTCAGCGACAGGCGTCGCGTCGCGCCCTCGAACGCCTCCCGGACCGCGTCGCCCCACGAGAGGGCGTCGCCGCCGTGGTGCACCTCGTCGAGGATGACCAGGGTCGGTGCGGCGCCCGTGCGTGCGGCGTGCAGCGCGGGCTTGCTCGCGACCTGCGCGTAGGTGACCGCGACGCCGTCGAACCCGTGGCCGTGGCGGCCCTGCGCGTTCTTGAAGTTCGGGTCGAGCGTGATCCCGACGCGCGCGGCGGCGTCCGCCCACTGGCGCTTGAGGTGCTCGGTCGGCGCGACCACCGTGACGCGGCGCACCGCACCCGCCTCGAGCAGCTCGGTCGCGATCCGGAGCGCGAACGTCGTCTTGCCGGCGCCGGGCGTCGCGACCGCGAGGAAGTCGCGCGGGTTGCGCGTGCGGTACAGCTCGATGGCCTCGGCCTGCCAGGCGCGGAGCTTGCCCGCGGTCCCCCACGGCGCGCGCGCCGGGAACGCCGGCGGCAGGTGCTGCGCGGCCGACGTGGACGCGTGCGTCGAGGGGACGGAGGGCAGGCGCTGGGGCGCGCTCACTTCCCGCCGGAGGAGTCGCCGGAGCCCTTGTCGTCCTGCGGCGGGCGCAGGCCGTCGTAGATCTCCTTGCACACCGGGCAGACCGGGAACTTCTTGGGGTCGCGCCCGGGGACCCAGACCTTGCCGCACAGCGCGATCACGGGGTTCCCCGAGAGCGCGGAGGCCATGATCTTGTCCTTGCGGACGTAGTGGGCGAACCGCTCGTGGTCACCCGGCTCGACCTGCTCGGTCGTCTCGGACCGCTCGAGGACGCTCGTCGAGGTGCCCGAGCCGGGGTCGGCCCCGAACGGGTCGTCAGGACCGGTGCTGGGGGGCAGGGGCTCGCTCATGGGGTCCGAGTCTACGGCGCCGGACCGACACCGCCGAGGTCCGCCCGCCCGCGCGTCGGGCCGGCGACCGGCGTCGAGCCCGCTCCGCCCCGACGACCCAGGCAACACCGGGGCCGCCGGGCCGCCTGGGCCGCGACTACATTGACGCACTGACTAGTCAGGCGTACTTTCTAGTCATGCCGACCGACGCCCACCCCCGCCCCGCGTCGCCGCCGGTCCCGACCGAGCCGTGGCCCGGTGAGTGGCTGCGCGGCGCGCTCGAGGTCTGCGTCCTCGCGGTGCTCGACGAGGGACCCACGTACGGGTACGCCATCACCACGCGCCTCGAGGAGCTCGGGCTCGGCGTCGTCAAGGGCGGGACGCTCTACCCGCTCCTCGCGCGCCTCGAGGAGTCCGGCGCCGTGACCGTCGAGTGGCGCCCCGGGGACGGCGGGCCCGGGCGCAAGTACTTCACCCTGACCGACCGCGGACGGACGGCGCTCGCGACGCGGGGCGCGGCCTGGACGCGCTTCGCCGCCACGACGGCCGCGGTCGTCGCCGACGCGGCGGCGCGGCACGCGACCGCAGGGCGCCCAGCACCCGTCGGGCCGGCCGAGCCCCGCACGTCCGCCACCACGACCCGCAGCTGAGAGAGGCCACCATGACCACGACCCAGCGGCTCCCCCGCGCCTGGCGCGACGAGCTCGTCCTCACGCTGCGCGAGCGCGACGTGTCCGGCGCCGACATCGGCGACGCGCTCGCGCACGTCGAGTCGTTCTGCGCCGACGCCGGCCAGGACGCCGACGAGGCGTTCGGGCCGGCGCGCGACTACGCGGCGAGCCTCCGGCTGCCGAGCGGCTCGCCGACCCCCACGCCCGGACCGCTGCTGACGCGCGCGATGCTGCTCCGGTACGCCGTGGGGATGGTCGCCGTCGCCCTCGTCGGGATGTCGGCCGCCTCCTGGGCGCGCGCCGAGCCGCTGCGGCTCGGCGCGGCGCACCTCGCCGTGACGGTCGTCGCGCTCGTCTGCCTGGGGCTCCTGGTCCGCCACCTGACCACGTTCGTCCGCTGGTGCACCACGCGCTCGTGGGTCGCGTGGATCGTGACGCAGGCCGGGGCGTGGGTCGCGGTCGGCCTCGGCTTCCTCGCCGCGCACCTGCTGCCCGGCGTCGGGGTCACCGTGCCCGCCGCACCGCTCACGGCGGTCGCCGCCGCGGTCCTCGTCGTGCCGGCCCTCGTCGCCCAGCTCCGCGGCTCGCTCGACGACGCGGACGTCGTCGCCGGCCCGCTCGAGGACCCCGCCGCGGTGGGCCGTCGCTCGCGCCGAGCGAACACGCTGCTGACGTGGGCACTGCCCCTGTGCGGCCTCGTCTCGGCGGGCCTCACCCTGGGCCTGGACCAGCTCCTGCGCGGCTGACGGCGCCGGCGGGAAGCACGCGGCACCCCCACGCGTTGTCGCCCCCATGGAACTCGGCTTCTACACGTTCGGCGACATCCACCCCGACCCGGTGACCGGCGCGGTCACCGACCCGGCGCAGCGCCTCGCCGACGTGCTCGAGCGCGTGCGGCTCGCCGAGCAGGTCGGGCTCGAGTACGTGGGCATCGGCGAGCACCACCGGCCCGACTACGCGATCTCCTCGCCGTCGACCGTCATCGCGGCGGCGCTCGCGCAGACGGAGCGGATCACGGTCGGCAGCGCCGTCACCGTCCTGTCGACCGAGGACCCGGTCCGCGTGTTCCAGCAGTTCGCGACGATGGACCTGCTCTCGCGCGGTCGGGTCGAGCTGCTCGCCGGGCGCGGCTCGTTCATCGAGTCCTACCCGCTGTTCGGCGCGTCGCTCGACGACTACGACGCGCTGTACGACGAGAAGATCGTGCTCCTGCTCCGCCTCGACGCCGACGAGCGCGTCACGTGGTCCGGCCGGTTCCGCCCGGCCCTCGACGACGCGCTCGTGCTGCCGCGCCCGTACGACCGGCCGGGCCGCGGTCGCCACCTGGACATCGCCGTCGCCACGGGCGGGAACCCCGAGTCCTCGGTGCGCGCGGGCGTGCTCGGCCTGCCGATCAGCTACGCGATCATCGGCGGGCAGCCGGCCCAGTTCGCGCCGCTCGTCGAGCTCTACCGCAGCGCGCACGAGCAGTCCGGGCACGACGCGTCGACCCGGAAGGTGTCCGTCGCCGGCATGGGCTTCCTCGCGGACGACGGGCGCGCCGCGCGCGACTTCTTCTACCCGTACTGGCACGACTCGATGCGCCGGATCGCCTCCGAGCGCGGGTTCGCGATGCCGAACCGCATCTCGTTCGAGTCCCAGGCGGCCCGCGGCGGCGCCTACTTCGTGGGCGGTCCGGAGGAGGTCGCGGAGCGCATCGTGGCGCTGCACGAGGTGCTGGGCCACGACCGGCAGGCGTTCCAGATGGACCTCTCGGGCGTGCCGCAGAAGGAGTCGCTGCGCGCGATCGAGCTGCTCGGCACCCGCGTCGCCCCGCTGGTGCGGGAGGCCCTCGGCGGCTGACCAGCGCGGGGCCGTGGGCGCGCTCTCGCAGGTCAGCGCGCTGCCGTGAGACATCTCTCACGTTGTACAACGGTCATTGACGGCATTTCGGACGCCCGTCTACCTTGACGACGCCGCGTGCGGTCGTCGCCTCCCCCGATCGACGTCCTGCGTCAGCGCGGCCTCCCCCGCTGCGCCCCCGCGCGGCGGACGACGGAAGGTAGTGAGCGTGAACATGCAGCAACTCCGACGTGCGCGAGGCGGCCGGTCGGCCTGGTCCCGCACCGTCGCCACCCTCGTGGTCGGCGCGGTCGCCGCCCTCGGCGGCGTGGCCTTCGCCGGCTCCGCGCAGGCAGCGCCCAGCATCGACACCGGCTCCTGGTACTCGCTCGTCAGCTGGCGCAGCAAGAAGGCGGTCGACGTCGCCGGGTCCTCGACCGTCCCCGGCACGGCCGTCGCGCAGTGGACCCCCACGGGTGCGACGAACCAGCAGTTCCAGTTCGTCGCCGTCGGCAGCGGGTTCTACGAGGTCCGCGCGCGGCACTCGGGCCTCGCCCTGACGATCGCGACCGGCTCCGGCTCGCTCGCGACGCAGTCGACGAGCACGGGTGCGGCGACCCAGCAGTTCACGGTCGCTGCCGGCTCCTCGGGCCGCATCAAGCTCGTCAACCGTGCGAGCGGCCTCGCGCTCCAGGTCGTCGGCGCGTCGAAGGACAACGGCGCACGCCTCGAGCAGGCTGCGGACACGAACGCCAACCACCAGCAGTTCACGCTCGTCGCCCAGGGCAGCGCCCCGAGCCCGACGACGCCGGCGCCCACCGCGAGCGCGACGCCCAGGCCCACGACGAGCGCCACGCCCAAGCCGACTGCGAGCGCGACGCCCAAGCCGACCGCCACCTCGCAGCCGACCACGCCGCCCGCGACGGGCGCCTGGCCCACGCCGACGTCGTCGCAGAAGGTCTCGGCGACCATCGAGATCAGCGGCACGAAGGACATGGGCCTCGTGCGCTACCACGGCATCTCCTCGGGCGACCAGGGCGAGAGCCAGCCGCCGATGTTCAAGCTCGCCGACGGCGCCGTGCTGCGCAACGTCATCCTCGGCACGGGCGCGGGTGACGGCATCCACTGCACCGGCACGTGCACGATCGAGAACGTGTGGTTCGAGGACGTCGGCGAGGACGCCGCGACGTTCAAGGGCACCTCGGCCTCGCAGACCATGACCATCAACGGCGGCGGCGCCCGCTCCGCGTCGGACAAGGTGTTCCAGCACAACGGCCCGGGCACCTTCGTCATCAAGAACTTCCAGGTCTCGGACATCGGCAAGCTCTACCGCTCGTGCGGCAACTGCTCCAAGCAGTACGCCCGCACCGTCGTCGTCCAGAACGTCACCGTGACCGCCCCGGCGAAGTCGCTCGTCGGGATCAACTCGAACCTCGGTGACAAGGCCACGCTCTCGGGCCTGACCATCGTCGGGGACTCCTCCAAGAAGATCGCGATCTGCGAGGAGTACAAGGGCGTCACCTCGGGCGAGCCCACCAAGGTCTCCTCGGGGCCGTCCGCCGCGTGCGGGTACACCCCGTCCGCGATCGTCTACCGGTGACGCCGGGGCCGCTCGCCGGCCCCGACCCAGCCGCACCCCCTCGGTGACCTCGGTCACCCCAGGAACCACGCCCGGTTCGCCGCACCCCCCCTGCGGCGGGCCGGGCGTGCTGCGTCCGCCCGTCAGAAGTCGGCGAGCGCCCAGCGGATCGCACGGACCATCGCGTGCCCCGACGCCCGCACCACGGTCGCCTCGACCGGGGGCGCGTACGGCAGGCCGAGCGGGCGGCGCGTCCACCGCGGCAGCATCGCGACCCCCGCCCCGGCGAGCGCGCCGTACGGCATGCGCGCGGCGAGCGGCAGCGGCGGGTGGACGAGCAGGAACCGCGCCGCGTCCCGGGCCGCCTGCGTCCCGCGCAGCTCACCGCGGTACCGGGCGAGCGCGCGCTCGAGCGCGGCGACGTCCGTGGGCACGTCCACACCGCCGAGCTTGCGGGCGACGACCGCCGCCTGCGCGACGTACTCGTCGCAGCCGGTGGGATCGAGCGGGTTCTCGCCGTAGAGCTGGTGCGCGCGCAGGAAGCTGTCGACCTCGGCGACGTGCACCCAGTCGAGCAGGTGCGGGTCGGAGGCCCGGTAGGGGACGCCGTCCTCGTCCTTGCCACGGACGCGCTCGTGCACGTCGCGCACGTGGCCGACGACGCGCTCGGCGTCGGCGGCCGTGCCGAAGGTCGTGACCGCCAGGAACGTGCTCGTGCGCTGCAACCGCCCCCACGGGTCGCCGCGGTAGCCCGAGTGCCCGGCCACCGCCGCCATGGCCTGCGGGTGCAGCGACTGGAGCAGCAGGGCACGCAGCCCCCCGACGAACATCGAGGCGTCGCCGTGCACGCGCTGGATCGCGCTGCCGGGCTCGAACCAGCGGTCCCCAGGGCTGAAGTGGATGCGGTCGTGCTTGTCGCGGTGGTCGTCCCCGGCGACCCGCCCGAGCAGCGCGGTCGCGAGGCGGGCGCGGGCGGACTCGGCGACGGACATGCCTCATGGTCACCGCCGGGCGGTCGGGTCGCGAACCGGGCCTCTCAGCGGCGTCTCAGGTCGGTGTGCCCGCGCGGACCCGCACACGGGGGCGCTCCCGGCGCTCAGCGCACGCGCGTCGAGGCGCCGGCGACCCAGCCGCGCGCACCGCGCGCCTGCACGGACCGGCTCGCGACGCGTGTCGCCGCGGTCAGCGCGAGCACGGGGTCGACGCCGCGCGCGAGCTGCTCCGCGAAGGCGCCGTGCAGCACGTCGCCCGCGCCGAGGGTGTCGACCACGTGCTCCCGCGGGACCACGGGCGGCTCGACCGTGCCGGCCTCGTGGTGCGCACCCGTGACCCGGCGGCGGAACCGCACCGGCCCCGGCCCCGCCGAGCGGGCGACGAACGCCGGGCCGAGGAGCGCGACGGCGGCGAGGTCGTCGTCGCCCGGCGTGCCGCCCGCCAGGACGTGCCCGGCGGGCGCGGTCGCGGCGAGGTCCTGCCCGTCCCGCGCGCCGCTCCTCGGGACCCGCGCCGCGCCGCGGAGGTGGTCGGGCAGGCGGAAGTCCGCCGAGAGCACCGCGTGGTCCACGTGCGCGAGCAGCTGGTCGGTGCGCGGCTTCCAGCTGCCGCCGTCGAGCACGACGGGGACGCCCCGCGCACGTGCAGCCTCGGCGAGCACGAGCGCCGCACCGAGGTGGTGCCCGTCGAGGAGGAGGACGTCCGCGCCGTCCAGCACGGCGGCGGCGCGCCGGCGCGCGGCGGGGGCCAGGTCGCCGGACGCGCTCGCGTTGACGGACACGACCGCGCGCTCCCCCGTCCCGCGGGTCACGAGCACGGTCGAGACGGCCGGCGAGGCCGGGGCGCCGTCGAGCAGGTCGACGACCTCGACCCCCGCCTCGTCGAGGCCCGCACGCACGAGCGCCGCGACCGGTCCCGACCCGAGCGCCGTCACGAGCCGGGCCCGCACACCGAGCGCGACGGCCGTCGCCGCCGCGTTCGCCGCCGGTCCGCCGAAGGTCACGTCGAGCCCGGTCGCGACGAGCTTCTCGTCGGGCGCCGGCACGTGGTCGACGTCCTGCAGCACGTCGAGCGTCACGAGCCCGCAGGCGACGACGAGCGGCGGCGGGGACGTCATCCGCCCATCCTGCCCGGCCGAGCCCGACGCCGGCCCGGAACGGTCAGGCGCGTGCGTCGGTGCTGACGGCACGCACCGCGGCCGCCCGGTCGACGAGCAGCCACACGCCCACGCCCGCCACGAGCGCCGCCAACAGGACCGAGGGCCAGGGCCCGAGCGCGTCCGCGGCCAGGTGCGAGCAGACGAACGCGGCGAGCGCCACAGCCCCGGCCGCGACCGTGCGCAGGAGCCCCGCCGCCCGGAGGGAGCGGGCCGCGCACCAGGCCAGCCCCGCCGCGAGCACGATCCCGCCGAGCCCGCGCACCCCCGTCCCCTGGGCGACGGCGAAGCCCACGACGAGCGTCACGGCGGCGATCACGGCGGTCGGCAGGCGGCTCATGCGCGCCACTCTAGGCAGCGGTCGTCGGCACCGTCGGCCGTCCGGGCTCGCGTGGACCTCGTCGGCCACGAGCCCTCGTCGGCGCGTGCTCCGTGGTCTCCCGTCCCTCCACGTCGGCCCCCTCGCGCCGTCCGGGCGGACGTCCCAGGACCGTCCCCGCCCACCGCAATACGGTGGTGCCACGACATCGCGAGAGGGAGCACCGTGACCACCACACCCACCGACGCCACCACCACGAGCGCCTGGAAGGACCTCACGGCCCACCGGTCGGCGCTCACGCCGGACCTGCGCGGCTGGTTCGCCGCCGACCCCGACCGTGCGACGCGGCTGACCCGGACGGTCGGGGACCTGCACGTCGACCTGTCCAAGAACCTCGTGACCGACGAGACGCTCGAGCTCCTCGTGCGGCTCGCCGACGAGGTCGGCCTCCCCGGGCGCATCGAGGCGATGCTCTCCGGCGAGCACATCAACGTGACGGAGGACCGCGCGGTCCTGCACACGGCGCTGCGGCGTCCCGCGGGCGCCACCCCCGCGCTGCACGTCGACGGCCAGGACGTCGACGCCGACGTGCAGGCCGAGCTCGCGAAGGTCTCGGCGTTCGCCGACAAGGTGCGCAGCGGCGAGTGGACCGGCGTCACGGGCGCGCGCGTCGCGACCGTGGTCAACATCGGCATCGGCGGCTCCGACCTGGGACCCGTCATGGCCTACGAGGCGCTCCGGCCGTACGTGCAGGACGGGCTCGAGGTCCGCTTCGTGTCGAACATCGACCCGACCGACCTCGCCGAGACGGTGCGCGGGCTCGACCCGGCGACGACGCTGTTCATCGTCGCGTCGAAGACCTTCGGGACGCTCGAGACGCTGACCAACGCCCGGCTCGCCCGCACCTGGCTCTGGGAGCAGCTCCTGGCGGCCGGCGCGATCGAGGACACCGACGAGGCGCGCACCCAGGCCGTCGCCCAGCACTTCGTCGCGGTCTCCACCGCGCTCGACAAGGTCGCGGCGTTCGGCATCGACCCGGCGAACGCGTTCGGCTTCTGGGACTGGGTCGGCGGCCGCTACTCGCTCGACTCGGCGATCGGCACGTCGCTCGCGATCGCGATCGGCCCCGACGGCTTCCGCGACCTGCTGGCCGGCTTCCACGCCGTCGACGAGCACCTGCGCAGCACGCCGTTCGCGCAGAACGTGCCCGTGCTCATGGGGCTGCTGAACGTCTGGTACGTCAACTTCCTCGACGCGCACACGCACGCGGTGCTCCCGTATGCGCAGTACCTGCACCGCTTCCCCGCCTACCTCCAGCAGCTCACGATGGAGTCGAACGGCAAGTCCGTGCGCTGGGACGGCACACCCGTCACGACGGACACCGGGGAGATCTTCTGGGGCGAGCCCGGCACGAACGGCCAGCACGCGTTCTACCAGCTCATCCACCAGGGCACGCGGCTCATCCCGGCGGACTTCATCGCCGTCGCGACCCCCGCGCACCCGCTGCGCGACGGCGACGCCGACGTGCACGAGCTGTTCCTGTCGAACTTCTTCGCGCAGACCAAGGCGCTCGCGTTCGGCAAGACGGCCGACGAGGTGCGGGCCGACGGCGTCGCGGAGGAGATCGTCCCGGCGCGGGTGTTCCCGGGCAACCGCCCGACGACGTCGATCATGGCGCCGTCGCTCACGCCGTCCGTGCTGGGCCAGCTCATCGCGCTCTACGAGCACATCACGTTCGTGCAGGGCGTCGTGTGGGGCATCGACAGCTTCGACCAGTGGGGCGTCGAGCTCGGCAAGGTGCTCGCGATGCAGATCTCCCCCGCCGTGTCCGGCGACGCCGAGGCGATCGCGGCGCAGGACCCGTCGACGCGCGGGCTCATCGAGTACTACCGCGCGCACCGCGACGCCTGAGGCTGCGTCCGGCCGGGTGGCGCACGTGCGCTGCCCGGCCGACAGGCGGCTCAGGCCGCCGGCGGCTCAGGCCGTGGCGTACCGCTCGGCCGACCGGGCCCGGCGCTTCTCGGCCTCGACGTCGCGGTCCTTGGGCGGCGCGGACGTCACGAGCGCGTCGAGGAGGTGGCGCGTCGCGTGCGCGATCTCCTCGACGGCCCGGTCGAACGCCTCGCGGTTCGCCTGCGACGGCACGGTCGAGCCGCTGACCTTGCGCACGTACTGCAGCGCTGCGGCGTGCACCTCGTCCTGCGAGGCGGGCGGCTCGAAGTTGTGGAGGGTGTGGATGTTCCGGCACATGCTCCCGACGGTACGGCGGACCCTGCCCGCGCGGAACCCCGGGTGCGCGCCCGGCCCCCGCGCGGACCGTGCCGGGGCGCACGGCGGGCCGAGAACCGCGGAGCACCGCGTGATCACCCGCTCCAGCAGTCGCGCTCACCCGCGCCGGGAGCGGACACTGAGGAGCCCGGAACCGTCCGCGGGGAGCGGACACGCCAGCAGGTCTCGCATCCGGGCCGCACACCGGCTATTGTCGTGCCCGGAGTTACTGTGATTCGCACGTCCTTGACCGTCGAGGCTGAGCCTCGGCGTTGCGTTCTCTAGGGAGCGGACGACGACACCGTGATATCGCCCCCGACACCCGGGGTCGTCCCCTAACCCGCAAGGGAGCAACCATGACGACTGGAACCGTGAAGTGGTTCAACGCCGAAAAGGGCTTCGGCTTCATCGCGCCTGACGACGGCGGCGCCGACGTCTTCGCGCACTACTCGGCGATCCAGAGCAGCGGCTACCGCTCGCTCGAGGAGAACCAGAAGGTGCAGTTCGACGTCACGCAGGGCCCGAAGGGCCCGCAGGCGGAGAACATCCAGCCCCTCTGATCCTCGGATCGGCTCGCTGACCCTCATCGGTCGGCACACAGCACGCAGAACCGCCCCGGCCTCGGCCGGGGCGGTTCTGCTGTTCCCGGCCCCGGACCCGGTCGTGAGCGTGACGTCCGCCCCCGTCCCAGCCGGGACGGCTCTGCGGTTCTCGACCCCCCCACGCACACGGTGCCCCGACCCGTGAGGGCCGGGGCACCGCGGCTGACGCGGCCCTGCGCCGGTCAGCCCACCGGCGTCCGCCCGCCGGTCGTCGGCGCACCCGGGGGCGCGCCGGCGTTCGTGGTCAGCGTGCGGAGCAGCTGACTGTCGCACCCGCGCCGGAGCCGGTGCCCTGGAAGCCGACGTCGGTGCTGCGGCCCGCGGCGAGCGAGCCGTTCCAGGCGGCGTTCTGCACGGTCACCGAGCTACCGGACGAGCTCGCCTGCCCGCCCCAGACGTTCGCGACCCCACCGTTCGGGAGCGCGAGGGTCACCGTCCAGCCGCTCACCGGCGCCGAGCCGGCGGTCACCGTGACGGCGCCGATGAAGCCGCCCTGCCAGCTGTTCGCGACGCGGTAGACCGCCGTGCAGCCGGCACCCGCGGTCGGGGTCGGGGTGGGCGTGGGCGTCGGGGTGGGCGTGGGCGTCGGGGTGGGCGTGGGCGTCGGGGTGGGAGTCGGCGTGGGCGTGAGGGTCGGGGTCACGCCGTCGAGCACGCCCGCGAGCGCCGGGTACCACCGGTCCGCGAGCTTGGCGATGCCGGCGTCGTTCGGGTGCACGCCGTCGGACGTGTCCGCGGCGGGGTTCCAGCCGGTCCACTGGTCGACGACCGTGATCGGCGACGCGCTCGTGCTGAGCGACGCGGCCCACGCGGGGATCGCGGCGTTGAGGGCCAGGGTCCGCTGCGCGCACTCGCCGCACGTCGGGGGTGCGACCGGGATGATCTGCGCCACGAGCACCTTCATGCCGGGGTTGCTCGCGCGCATCTGGTTCACGAGCGTCGTGTAGGCCGCGAGGATCTGGGTCGTCGAGCGGTTGCTCCACACGTCGTTGGTGCCGAAGTGCATGAGCACGACGTCCGGCCGGGTCTGCGCGAGCCACCCGGTCAGGAGGCCCTCCGAGGCGACGTTCGTCGCGAGCAGGCCGCCGTGGCCCTCGTTGTCGCCGTCGTGCGCGATGCCGCAGCCCTGCGTGGGCAGCGTCCCGACCATGTCGACGTCGGTGTACCCGCCGCTCTGGAGCTTCTGCCACAGCAGCGCCCGCCAGCACCCCGGTGACCCGGTGATCGAGTCGCCGAGGGCCATGATGCGGACCGGTGCGGCTGCCGCGCGGCTCGGGGCCGCCGCGGCGAGGACACCCGTGAGGAGCACCGCGACGACCGCGACGAGGGCCAGGAGCGAGCGGTGGGCGGGGCGTGCGGACGACGTCGTCATGGCGCAGGTCTCCCTCTCGAGGGGGCTGGGGACGGGACGCGCGGGGACAGCGCGCGGCCGGACTGGCAGCCTGACGGGCCCGCCGAGGACCGCGCCAGGACGCGCGCGGGGTCAAATCGATTAGGGCGCCACCGCCCGGTGATCGACCTCACCGCTCCTCACCTGGGCGGTCGGGCGGGTGCGTGCGACCCTGGAGGCAGGGCCCCCACGGGTTCCCGGACGAGGTGCGCCGTACCCGGAGTGCGACAAGACGGCGCCGAGGGAGATCGTCATGTCCTGGCTCGTGCTGGTGCTGTCCGGTGTTCTCGAGGCCGTCTGGGCGACCGCGCTCGGCCGGTCGGAGGGGCTCACGCGGGTGGGGCCCACGGTGGCGTTCGCCGTCGCGCTCGTGCTCAGCATGGGCGGGCTCGCGTACGCGATGCGCGAGCTGCCGACGGGGACCGCGTACGCCGTGTGGGTCGGCGTCGGTGCGGCTCTGACCGTCGCCTACGCGATGGCGACCGGTGCCGAGCCGGTGTCGCTCGTGCGGATCCTGCTGCTGCTCGGGATCGTGGCCTGCGTCGTCGGCCTCAAGGTCGTCGGCTAGCGCGCCCGGCGCCGGCTCGGCCGGCCAGGGGCTGCCCTGCAGGCCAGGGCGCTCCCCGGCCGGGTCCGGCGCACCCGCAGCGTCCGGACGGGCACCTTTCACCCCGCGCACACCTCGCACGCCGCCGTCCCCGGCCGATCACCTCGACGAAGGACCCGCCGGGGTCCGGCCGCCGCGCGGCCGGCGTCCCGGCGACGTGGGGCCTCGTCGTCGATGCGATTGGTGCGTGATCTGGGTGAGGAGCGCGTGGTCCCGCTGGCTCGCGGTCTCCGCGACCGTCACCCTCGTGCACCTGGCGCTCCCCCTGGGGTTCCCGCGCGGCATCATCTACCAGCTCGTCGGCTTCGTGTCCGTCGCGGTCATGCTCGTCGGGATCCGTCGCAACAGGCCCTCGCGCCGGGTGCCCTGGTACCTGCTGACGGCCGGCATCGCGCTCATGACGGTCGGGGACTTCCTGTGGTCCTGGTTCGAGCTCGTGCTCGGGACGGACCCGTACCCGTCGGCCGCGGACGTCGTCTACCTCGCCGCCTACCCGTTCCTCGGTGCGGGGCTGCTCGTGCTCGCCCGGGCGCGCGGCAGCGAGCGGCACCCGACCGCGGCGATCGACAGCCTGCTCGTGTCGATCGGGCTCGGGCTCGTCGCGTGGGTCACCCTCGTCGCCCCCGCGCTCCGCGACCCCGAGCTCGACCTCGCGAGCACGGTCGTCGGTGCGGCGTACCCGATCGTCGACATCATCCTCATCGGGCTCCTGGTCCGGCTCCTGACCGCGCCCGGCGCCCGGTCGACCGCGTCGGTCCTGCTCGTGAGCGCCACGGGTCTGCTGATGGCGGTCGACGCGCTGTTCCAGCTCTCCGCGATCGTGCCGGCGCTCGAGGCGCACGTGCTCCTGCTCGACGCGGGCTGGCTCGTCGCCTACGCGCTGTTCGGCGCCGCGACCCTGGACCCCGGCATGCGCCTGATGTCCGAGCGCGCCGTCGAGCCCGAGCAGCGCAAGGGCCGCCAGCGGCTCATGCTCGTCGGCCCTGCCGTGTTCATGGCGCCGACGGTCCTCGTCGTGCAGCTCGTGCTCGGCGGCACCGTCGACGTGTGGGCCGCCGCGGTCGCGGCCGTCGCCCTGACGGTGCTCTCGCTCATCCGGATGGCGCGCATGACCCGGTGGCTCGAGGAGCAGGCGCAGAGCCTGCGCGGGGCCGCCGACACCGACATCGTGACCGGGCTCGCGAACCGCCGGCTGCTCGTGCGGGCGATCCGGGACGCCCTCGCGGCACCGCGGGCCCGCGTCGCGCTCGTCCTCGTCGACGTCGACCGCTTCAGCGAGATCAACGAGACGTTCGGGCACCGCATCGGCGACGAGGTCCTGATCCGCATCGGCGAGCGGCTGCGGTCCGTGGCGGGCCACGCCGGGCTCGTGGCGCGGCCGGGCGGCGACGAGTTCGCGATCCTGTTCCGCGACGTGCCCGGCAGCGGCACGGCGATGAGCCTGGCGCAGTCGGTGCACGACGCGCTCGCCCGCCCGGTCCGCCTCGACGACCTCGAGGTGCGGGTGCAGGTGAGCGTCGGGCTCGTCGTCGCGCCCGACGACGGGACGGACCCGCTGGACCTGCTGCACCGCGGCGACGTCGCGCTCTCGACCGCCAAGCGCGGCTCGCGCCTGCCCGCCCGGTACGACGTCTCGATGAGCTCGGGCAGCACGCTCGCCCCCGCTCTGGGCGGCACCCTGCTCGGCGCCATCTCGCGCGGCGAGCTCGTGCTGCACTACCAGCCGATCGTCGAGGTCAGCACCGGTCGCGTCGTCGCCGTCGAGGCGCTCGTGCGCTGGCAGCACCCCGAGCACGGCCTGCTCACCCCGAACCTCTTCATCCCCACCGCCGAGCGCACCGGGGTCATCGGCCCGCTCACGCGCGACGTCCTCGACCAGGCGCTGCGCGCGGTCGCCGGCTGGCGCGCGGACGGCCTCGACATCGCCGTGGCAGTCAACCTGGCCGCGCAGAACCTGCTCGACCCGGAGATCGTCTCCGACGTCCGCTCCGCGCTCGCGCGCCACGGGCTGCCGGCGTCCGCGCTCGAGCTCGAGATCACGGAGAGCAGCGCGATGAGCGACCCCGAGCGCGCGCTCGAGGCCCTCGACGCGCTCGAGCGCCTCGGTGTCGAGCTCGCGGTCGACGACTACGGCACCGGCCACAGCTCGCTCGCGTACCTGCACCGCCTCCCCGTCGGCCGGCTCAAGCTCGACCGGGCGTTCGTGGGCGGCATCGCGCAGGACCGGGCGAGCGAGGCGATCGTGCGCTCCACGATCGAGCTCGCCCGCCACCTCGGGCTGTCGGTCGTCGCCGAGGGGGTCGAGGACGACGCGACGTTCGCGATGCTCGCCGAGATGGGCTGCTACGCCGCCCAGGGCTTCGGCCTCGCCCGTCCCGGACCGCAGGCGGGGATCCCGGCGGTCATCGCGGAGATCACGCGGACCCGCGCCCCCGCGGTGCCGGTCCGCCGGGACGCCGTCCCGGCCCCCCGCGCGGCGGCGGCACCGGCACCTCGCTGACCCCGCGCGGGGCCGGACCGGGTCGCCGCGCCGCTAGCGTGGACCGATGACCCCCTCCCGGCCGCGCCCGGCCTCCCCCGCGTCCGCCGCCGTGCTCGGCGCGGTCCTCGCCCTCTCGGGCGTGCTGCACCTCGTCGTGCCACGCGTCTACGAGCCGCTGATCCCGCGCCCGCTCGGGAACCCGCGTGCCTGGGTCCTCGGCAGCGGCGTCGCCGAGCTCGTGTGCGCCGCGGCACTCGTCCCCGCCCGCACCCGGAGCGCCGGGGCGCTCGCGACGGCCGCCCTGCTCGTCGCCGTCTTCCCGGGGAACGTCACGATGGCGCTCCGCACGCGCCGCGGAGCACCGGGGATCACCACGCGGCGGGTCGTCGCGTGGGGGCGGCTGCCGCTCCAGGTGCCGCTCGTCGGCTGGGCGCTCGCGGTCGCCCGGGGGGCGCGCACCGCTGCGGCCGCCGCACCTGCCGCCCAGGTCACGTCGGGCACCACCCGATGACGGCGTCGAGCGCACCCGCGCCCACGACGACCCAGTACCCCGTCCCCGGCCTCGTCGTGCGCGAGCACCGCGTCGCGGTCCCCGTCGACTGGTCCGCGCCCGAGCGGTACGCGCCGATCGAGGTGTTCGCGCGCGAGCTGGTCGACCCGCGCCGCGCCGGGGACGACCTCCCGCTGCTGCTGTTCCTGCAGGGTGGGCCGGGCGGTGCGAGCCCGCGGCCGCTCGGGAGCGGCTGGTGGACGACGCTGCTCGCGACGCACCGGGTCGTCCTGCTCGACCAGCGCGGGACCGGCCGCTCGACGCGTGTCGCGGCCCGCGAGGTGGCCGCCCTCGGGACCCCTGCGGAGGCCGCGGACTACCTCGCGTGCTTCCGCGCCGACGCCGTCGTCGCCGACGCCGAGCACGTGCGGCGCACCGTCTACGGGGGGCGGCGCTGGGCGACCCTCGGGCAGTCCTACGGCGGCTTCGTCACGCTCGCGTACCTGTCCCGGCACCCCGAGGCGCTCACCGAGTGCCTCGTGACCGGAGGCCTGCCGCCGCTGACCGCGACCGCCGAGGAGACCTACGCGCGCACCTACCCGCGACAGGCGGCCCGCAACCGCGAGCTCGCGCGCCGGTACCCCGGGGACGTGGCGCTGCTCGGCCGGGTCGCCGACCGCGTGTCCGCCGGCGACGTCCATCTGCCCGACGGCGACCTGCTCACCGTCGAGCGGCTGCAGCTGCTCGGGATGCCGCTGGGCATGAGCACCGGCGTCGACGCGCTGCACTGGCTCCTCGACACCGCGCTCGACACCACCGGCGAGCTCGCGGACCCGTTCCTCGCGGCGCTCGCGCACGGGACGTCGTTCGTCGACAACCCGCTGTATGCGGTGCTCCAGGAGGTCATCTACCACCAGGGCGAGCGCAGGGGCGGCTGGGCCGCGCAGGCCGAGCACGAGCGGTGGGACGCGTTCGCGCCGGGCGCCCGGCCGCTCCTGCTGACCGGCGAGGCGATGTTCCCGTGGATGTACGAGCAGATCGGCTCGCTGCGGCCGTTCCGGGCGGTCGCCGAGGAGCTCGCCGGGCGCACGTCGTGGCCCGCGCTCTACGACGCCGAGCGCATCGCGTCGAACGAGGTCCCCGTCGCCGCCGCGCAGTACTACGACGACCCCTACGTCGACCTCGACCTCGCGCTCGACACGGCGTCGCGCGTGGGGGCGACCCAGGTGTGGGTGACCAACGAGTTCCTGCACGACGGCCTGCGCGTCGCGGGCGACGTGATCCTGCCGCGCCTGCTGGACCTCGCGGCCGGCCGGTGGAGCGTCACCGGACGCTGACCCGCGGGGGGCCGCGGCCGGGCGCCGCCCCGGCACGGGCGACCGGCGCTCACCCGGCGAGGCGCTCGCGCCGCTCGACGACCCGCCCGGCCTGCGCGGCGTCGTCCCACGCGTAGACGCCCACGCCCTCGATGAGGACGTGCTCGACGCGGGAGTGCACGTCGAGCGGGTCCCCGGACCAGACCACGACGTCACCGTCGAGACCCGGGCGCAGCGACCCGACCCGCTCGTCGAGCCCGAGGATCGCCGCCGGGTTGACGGTGAGCGCCTCGAGGGCGGTCGTGCGCGGCAGCCCCTCCTTGACCGCGAACGTCGCCTGGTGCACGAGGAAGTTGACCGGCACGACGGGGTGGTCGGTCGTGATCGCGACGCGCACGCCCGCGGCGGCGAGCGTCGCGAGGTGCTCGATGCCGCGGTCGCGCAGCTCGACCTTCGACCGGTTGGTGAGCATCGGGCCGTAGATCACCGGGATGCCGCGCTCGGCGAGCACGTCGGCGATCTTGTGGCCCTCGGTCCCGTGGTTGACGACGAGCCGGTACCCGAACTCGTCGGCGAGGCGGATCGCGGTCGCGATGTCGTCGTGGCGGTGGCAGTGCTGGTCCCACGCGAGCTCGCCGTCGAGCACCCGCACCAGCGTCTCCAGGCCGAGGTCGCGCGCGAACGGCTCGCCCTTCGTGGCGGCCGCGGCCCGAGCGGCGGCGTAGTGCTGCGCCTTGACGAACGCCTCGCGGATGACCTTCGCGACCCCGAGGCGGGTCGAGGGCGTCTGACCCTTCTCGCGGTACACGCGCTTGGGGTTCTCGCCCAGGGCGGACTTCACGCTCACCGAGGCCGAGAGGACCTGCTCGTCGATCGTCCGGCCGCCCCACGACTTGAGCGCGACGGTCTGCCCGCCGATCGGGTTGCCCGACCCCGGCTTCACGACCACCGACGTGACCCCGCCCGCGAGCGCGTCGCGGAAGCCCTCGTCGTCGATGTTCACGGCGTCGACCGCGCGCACCGCCGCCATGTCGGGGCCCGTCATCTCGTTGACGTCGTCCCCCGCGACGCCCTCGCCCTCCTCCCAGATGCCGACGTGCCCGTGCGCCTCGACGAACCCGGGCAGCACCCAGCGGCCGGTCGCGTCGACCACGTGCGCGCCGTCCGGGACGGCGACGTCGAGCCCGACGGCGACGATGCGCCCGTCCTCGATGAGGACCGTGCCCCCGTCGAGCGGCTCGGAGGAGACGGGGACGACGTACCCGCCGGTGACGGCGACGACGGACGGGGTGCTCGCGCTGCGGTGGACCATGCCCAGCACGCTAGCCCCGGCGGGAGGCGCGGGCAGGTCGGCGGCCGCGCCCACCGTGGCGGCACGAGCAGCGGGCACGAGCACGCCGACGCCGTGACGGACGCGTGCGACACAATGAGGCAACCCCTGCCCGTCCTGACGAGAAGGCCGACCGTGAACCAGCCCCGCATGAACGTCGAGTCGTTCAACCTCGACCACCGCACCGTCGCCGCGCCCTACGTCCGCCTCGCGGACCGCAAGGTCCTGCCCGCGGGCGACGTCCTCAGCAAGTTCGACGTGCGCTTCACGCAGCCGAACGTGGGCCACCTCGAGATGCCGGTCGTGCACTCGCTCGAGCACCTGTTCGCGGAGCACTCGCGCAACCACTCGACGCAGGTCATCGACTTCTCCCCGATGGGCTGCCAGACCGGCTTCTACCTGATCCTCGAGGGCGAGTGGGAGCCCGAGGCCGCCATGGGCCTGGTCCAGGAGACGCTGGAGGACGTCACGCGGGCGACCGAGGTCCCCGCCGCGAACGAGGTGCAGTGCGGCTGGGGCGCGAACCACACGCTCGAGGGCGCGCAGGAGGCGGCCCGCACGTTCCTCGCCGCCCGCGACGGGTGGAGCCAGGTGACCGCGTGATCGCGGTCGACGCGGTCGTCGTGACCGCGATGGCCGACGAGGCGGAGGCGTTCGTCGAGCGCGCCGACTTCGTCGGGCCCGTCGCCCAGGTCGGGCACGCGCTGCACCGGGTCCTGTCGGTCGAGAGCCGCGGGGTCCTGCTCGTGCAGTGCGGCATCGGGCTGGTCAGCTCGGCGACCGCCGCGGCCGTCGCGATCAGCGGGACCCGCCCGAGCGTCGTCATCAGCGCGGGGAGCGCCGGCGGCATCGGCGAGCAGGTCCGGGTCGGCGACGTCGTGGTCGGCACCGAGTTCGTGTACTCGGGTGCCGACGCGCGCGCCTTCGGGTACGCGCTCGGGCAGGTTCCCGGGATGCCGGCACGGTTCGTCGCGAACGAGGCGCTCCTCGAGGCGACCCTCGGCGTCCCGCACGACGGCCTGACGGTGCGCGCGGGCACGATGCTCTCGGGTGACGCGTTCATCGACGCCTCGCTCGTGGACGCGGTCCGGGCGTCGTTCCCCGACGCGCTCTCGACCGACATGGAGACCGCGGCGCTCGCCCAGACCTGCCACCTCTACGGGGTCCCGTTCCTCTCGGTGCGCGGGATCTCCGACCTGTGCGGTCCCGCGGCGAACGACGACTTCCTCACGCACGTGGACGACGCCGCGCAGCGGTCCGCGAGCGTCGTGCTCGCCGCGCTGCACCGGGTCGTCCCGCGCGACTGACGCGCCGCCGCCGGGCCTCAGGGGCCGTTCAGGGGCCGGGTCAGGGACGTACCCGATGACCCGGCCCCCGACCGGTGCGAGCGTGGTGCACGGCCCGGACGTCCCGGGCCGCGTGCTCATCGTGAGGTCACCCATGTCGCTGCGTCCCGTGCTCGCCGTCACCTCCGTCGGTGCCCTGCTCCTGCTCACGGGGTGCGGGGCCGCCGCGTTCGGTCCGTCCACCACCGAGGAGCGCCCGGCCGACGGCGTCACGGCCGTCGAGCTCTCCACGTCGGGGACGCTCGTGGTCGAGCACGGCGACGAGCCGTCGCTCACGGTCACCGCGGGCCGCAACGTGCTGGCGCAGCTCACGAGCGAGGTCCGCGACGGCGTGCTCGTGCTCGACCACGACGACCGGCCGGGCTGGTCGCGCACCGGCGTGGTCGAGTACCGCCTCGTGGTCGACCACCTCGACGCGATCCGGGTCGAGGGCTCGGGGGGCGTGCAGGTCGACGGCGAGGTCGCGACCGGCGACGAGCTCGCGGTCCTGGTCGAGGGGTCGGGCGACGTGGACGTCGAGGGCGTCGACGTCGACGAGCTCGACGCCAGCAACCAGGGGTCCGGCCGCATCACGCTCGCCGGCGCGGCCGAGGTGCAGCGCGTCACGGTCGCCGGCTCGGGGGGCTACGACGCCGCGGCGCTGCGCACGCGTGAGGCGGCGGTCGCGGTCGAGGGATCCGGCGACGCCGTCGTGGACGTCACCGGGACGCTCGACGCGAGCGTGTCCGGGAGCGGGTCGGTCACGCACACCGGCGGCGCACGGGTGACGTCGGACGTCGACGGCTCGGGGTCGGTGCGCGAGGGGTCGTGAGGCCCGCTCCCCGGCTCATCCCTCCCGCCCGGCCCTGACCAGGCGCACGTGCGTGACCGCCGGTGAGCTCACGAGCTCGACGCACGTGAAGCCCGTCGGTCCGCCGCCGAGGTCGTCGAACAGCCGCTCGCCCGCGCCGAGGAAGAGCGGGACGACCGCCAGGTGCAGCTCGTCGACGCGGTCGGCGCGCAGGTAGAGCTGGACCGTGCGGGCGCCGCCGCCGAGCCGGACGTCGCGGCCGCCCGCGAGGTCGGACGCGAGGTCGAGCGCCGCGTCGGGGTCGTCGACGAAGTGGAACGTCGTCCCGCCCTCCATCGTCAGGGCGGGGCGCGGGTGGTGCGTCAGGACGACCACCGGGTGGTGGAACGGCGGGTTCGGCCCCCACCAGCCGCGCCACGACTCGTCGGGCCACGGGCCGCGCACCGGACCGAACATGTTCCGGCCCATGAGCGTCGCGCCGATCCCCGTCTCGCCGCGGCGCACGAAGTCGTCGTCCACGCCCCGCTCGCGCGTGGTGTCGCCGTCGCGTCCCTCGCCGCCGTGGAACGAGGGCGTCGCGAACTGCCAGTCGTGCAGGCGCTCGCCGCCGACGCCGAGCGGGTGCTCCCGGCCCTGGTGCGGGCCGGCGACGTAGCCGTCGAGCGACATCGCGAGGTTGTGGACACGCAGCAGCGGCACGGGGACCTGCCTCCTCGGGGCTCGGGCGGCGGACACCGGGAAGACCGGGCAGACGCGCGGAACTCATCGGTGACCCCGGCTGCGCGACACCCGGGCACCGGGATCACCCGGTCCGCCGGTCGCCGCCGTCTCCCCGCGGTCCTCGCCGCGGCCCGCTCAGGCGAGCTCGGCCCGGCGCCGCACGAGGAACGCCCGCTCGCCCTGGTTGGCGCACCGGTCCAGCGCCGCCTCGTACGCCGCGACCGCCTCGCCGCCGCGACCGAGCCGGCGCAGCAGGTCGGCGCGGACCGCGTGGAAGACGTGGAACGTCGTGAGCCCGAGCGGGTCGACGGCCGCGAGCGCGACCTCCGGGCCCTCGACCTCCGCGAGCGCGACCGCCCGGTTGAGCGCGACGACGGGTGAGCCCGTGAGCGCGAGCAGGTGGTCGTAGAGCGCGAGCACCTGCGCCCAGTCGGTCGAGGCGACGTCCGGCGCGTCGGCGTGCACCGCCTGGATCGCCGCCTGCAGCTGGTACGGCCCGGGGCGCCCGCGGCGCAGGCACCACCGGACGAGCTCCTGCCCCTCGGCGACGAGCGCCTGGTCCCACCGGCTCCGGTCCTGCTCCGCGAGGGGGACGAGCGAGCCGTCGGGCGCGGTCCGGGCGGCGCGGCGGGAGTCGACGAGCAGGAGCAGCGCGAGCAGGCCCGCGACCTCCTCCTCGTCGGGCATGAGCTCGGCGAGCAGCCGGGCGAGCCGGACCGCCTCCGCGCACAGGTCGGCCCGCACGAGGGCGTCGCCCGCGCTCGCGGTGTGCCCCTCGGTGAACACGAGGTACACGACCGCGAGCACCGCGCGGAGCCGGTCGGGCAGCTCCGCGTCGTCGGGGACCCGGTACGGGATGCGGGCGTCGCGGATCTTGCCCTTGGCGCGCACGAGCCGCTGCGCCATCGTCTGCTCCTCGACGAGGAACGCGCGGGCGATCTCGGCGGTCGTGAGCCCGCCGACCATCCGCAGCGTGAGCGCGACGCGCGCCGCCGGGGAGAGCGCGGGGTGGCAGCAGGTGAACACCAGGCGGAGCCGGTCGTCGCGCACGGGGCCCTCCTCGACGGGCTCGGACGGGGCGTGCAGGAGGGCGGCCTGCGCGTGCCGGTCCGCGCGGCTCGACTCGCGCCGGATCCGGTCGATGGCCCTGCGGCGCGCGGTCGTGAGGATCCAGCCCGCCGGGCTGGGCGGGAGGCCGGTCACGGGCCAGCGCTCGACGGCGGTGGCGAACGCGTCCTGCACCGCGTCCTCGGCGAGGTCCAGGTCGCCGAGGACGCGGGTCAGGACGGCCACGGCCCGCGCGTGCTCCTCGCGGAACACGCGCTCGACGTCCGCGAGGCCGATCGTGGTCATGCGGCGGTCAGCGCCCCTGCGCGAACTGGAAGGGGCGGACCTCCACGGGGAGCGTGGTCGCCTGCGCCATCCGGCGACCCCAGTCGAGCGCCACGTCGAGGTCCGGCACGTCGATGACCGTGAGGCCGCCGAGGTGCTCCTTGCCCTCGAGGTACGGGCCGTCGGTCACGAGCACGTCGTCGTCCTTCGCCCGCAGGACCGTCGCGGTGCTCGCGTCGTGCAGGCCGCCCGTGAACAGCCAGACCCCGGCGGCACGGAGCTCGGCGTCGAGCGCCTCGACCGCCGCCATGATCGGCGCGAAGACCTCCGGCTCGGGCGGCGGGCCGTCGGGCTGCATCACGCTGAGGAGGTACTGCGTCATGGGAACCCCTCCTTGGGGATCTCGGCCGGCCCTGCGCCGGCCTCTCACCTTCTACACGAACGGCCGGCCCCGAGATCGACGTGCGGCGACCGATGAGTTCTCGCCCGGAATCAGGTCGACCCGTGTCGGTGGGGGCGAGCACACTGGTCGCTCCCCCGCCCGCGCCGCACCACCGGCGCGTGCGCTCTGCGCGACGCCGCGCGTCCCCGTTCCTCCCCAGCGACAGGTGTGACTTGTGACCGAGACCCGGACCGAACCGGCCCCGCACGCCCTACCGGGCGCCTCCGGGCCCACCGACCCGTCCGACCCCGCCCCCGACCGGATGACGGCCCGCGACCGCACCGCGGTCTCGCTGCTCCTCGTGTCGGCGTTCGTCGTCATCCTCAACGAGACCGTCATGGGGGTCGCGCTCCCGCGGCTCATGGAGGACCTCGCCATCACGGCGAGCGCCGCCCAGTGGGTCACGACCGCGTTCATGCTCACGATGGCCGTGGTCATCCCGATCACGGGCTTCGTGCTGCAGCGCACGACGACGCGCGCGGCGTTCCTCGCGGCGATGGGCCTGTTCAGCATCGGGACGCTCGTCTGCGCGCTCGCGCCCGGGTTCGAGGTGCTCCTGCTCGGCCGGGTCGTGCAGGCGGGCGGGACGGCGATCATGATGCCGCTGCTCATGACGACCGTCATGACCGTCACCCCGCCCGCGAGCCGCGGTCGCACGATGGGCAACATCTCCGTCGTCATCTCGGTCGCCCCGGCGCTCGGCCCGACGATCTCCGGCGTGGTGCTCAGCGTCCTCGACTGGCGGTGGCTGTTCGGCCTCGTGCTCCCGATCGCCGTGGGCGCGCTCGCGCTCGGGGCGGCGCGCCTGGTCAACCTCACGACGCCGCGCGAGGCCCGCATCGACGTGCTCTCGGTGATCCTGTCGGCGCTCGCGTTCGGCGGGATCGTGTACGGCCTGAGCCGCGTCGGCGAGTCGGCGGCGGGCGGCGGGGCGGGCGAGGCGTGGACCGCGCTGGGAGTCGGGCTCGTGACGCTCGCGCTGTTCGTCGCGCGCCAGCTCGTGCTCCAGCGGACCGACGCGGCGCTGCTCGACCTGCGCACGTTCCGCTCCCCGGTGTTCACCGTCGCGATCGTGCTCATGGCGATCAGCATGATGTCGCTGTTCGGCACGATCATCCTGCTGCCGCTCTACGCGCAGCAGGTGCTGGGCCTCGAGGCGCTGCAGACGGGCCTGCTCATGCTGCCGGGCGGCCTGCTCATGGGGTTCCTGGCCCCCTCGGTGGGGCGCGCGTACGACCGGTTCGGGCCGCGCGTGCTGCTCGTGCCGGGCGCGACGATCGTCAGCGTCGCCGCGTGGCTGCTCGCGACGCTCGGGGAGCAGAGCTCGCCGTGGCTGCTGCTGACCGGGCACGTCGTGCTCAGCATCGGGCTCGCGCTCATGTTCACGCCGCTGTTCACCGCGTCGCTCGGCTCGCTCACGCCGAACCTGTACTCGCACGGCAGCGCGATGGTCGGCACCGTCCAGCAGGTCGCGGGCGCCGCGGGGACAGCGCTGTTCGTCACCGTGCTCACCGCGCAGGCGGCGTCGCTCACCGAGACCGGGGCGGGACCCGTCACGGCGATGGCGGGCGGGGTGCACGCCGCGTTCCTCGTCGGTGCCGTGATCTCGGTCCTGGCGATCCCGGCGGCGTTCGCGGTGCGCGTGCCGAAGACCGACCGGGGAGCGGTGGACGCCGGGTCGGCACCCGTCGGGGCGCACTGACCGGGACCCGGACGTAGCAGACGTAGCGGACGCCACCCGTGTGCGGTGCGTCACGGTTCCCGCTCGGGAGCCGTGACGCGCTTGCTCCGGGTGGCGTCCGTCTGCCTACGGTGGGGTCACCGACGTGCCACCGACCGGGGGGAGCTGCGCCGTCGTGCGACGCCTCATCCCTGCGCTGGTCCTCGCGGCCGGCGCCCTCGTCCTCGTCGTGGTCCTGCTCGCAGGGCCGCTCTCGCCGAGCCAGGAGCCCGAGCCGACGGCCGCGGCACCCGCCACCTCCGCCGCACCCCAGCGCGTCAGCACCGTCCTGTCGAGCGAGTTCGAGGACGGCACCGACGGCTGGGAGGGGCTCGGGACCGCCGAGGTCACGACGCGCGAGGGCGACGCCCGCAGCGGCGCGTCGAGCCTGCTCGTGAGCGGGCGGACGGAGGCGTGGAACGGTGCCCTGCTCGGGCTCGAGGGGGTCCTGACCGCCGGGACGGAGCACACGCTCTCCGTGTGGGTCCGCCTCGCGCCGGGTTCCGGGGGTGCGGAGCCGGCCGCCGGGGACTCAGGCGACGACGACTCCGGCGAGTCCGGCGAGTCCGGCGAGTCCGGCGAGTCCGGCGAGTCCGGCGACGAGGCTGCCGCCGGCGGCGGGGCCGACGAGCTCCAGCTCACCGTCCGGCGCGACGCCGACGGCGAGCGCGTCTACGACCACCTCGTGCACACGCCCGTCGGCACCGACGCCTGGGTCGAGCTGCGCACCGCGTACACGCTGCCCGAGGGCTCGGAGCACCCGGAGCTCTACGTCGAGTCGACCGGCACGCTCGCCGACGTGCTCGTCGACGACGTGACCGTGACCAAGGAGGCACCCCCCGTGCAGACCGACGTCCCCGCGCTGCGCGACGCCCTCGCGGGCGACTTCCCGGTCGGCACCGCGGTCGGGCGCCAGGACCTCGACGGCGCGCCCGCGGAGCTCCTGACCCGGCACTTCTCGACCATCACGCCCGAGAACGCGCTCAAGCCCACGAGCCTGCAGCCCCACGAGGGCGAGTTCACGTTCGAGCAGGCCGACCAGGTGCTCGACTTCGCCGTCGAGCACGGGCTCGCCGTGCACGGTCACACCCTCGTGTGGCACCGCTCGACGCCGGACTGGTTCTTCCGGGCCGCCGACGGGCGGGAGCTGGGGCAGAGCCCCGAGGACCAGGCGCTGCTGCTCGCGCGGCTCGAGGCGCACGTCCGGACGGTCGCGGACCACCTCCGGGAGCGCTACGGCGACGCGAACCCGGTCCGCACGTGGGACGTCGTCAACGAGGCCATCGACCCCGAGGAGGACGACGGCCTGCGCCGCAACCAGTGGTACGCGGTGCTCGGCCCCGAGTACGTCGCGCACGCGTTCCGGATCGCCCGCGAGGCCTTCGGCCCCGACACGGTGCTGTACCTCAACGACTACGGGACCGAGGGAGCGGCGAAGCGGCGGGCCGCGGCGGACGTGGTGCGGAGGCTGCTCGACGAGGGCGTGCCGGTCGACGGGGTGGGCCACCAGATGCACGTGAACCTCGGCGTCCCCGTCTCGCGCATCGAGGACACGATCGCGACGTTCGAGGACCTCGGCGTCCGGCAGGCCGTCACCGAGCTCGACGTCGCGATCGCGGAGTCGCCCGACGAGGCGCTCGACCACACCCCGCGCGAGCGGCTCGACGAGCAGGGCCGGTACTACCAGGACCTGCTCGCCGCGTTCCGGCGCCACCCCGGCGCCGTCTCGTCGCTGAGCGTCTGGGGGCTCTACGATGCGCGGAGCTGGCTGCGCGCCTGGCCGACCGAACGCCCCTACGAGGCGCCCCTGCTGTTCGACGGGGACCTGCAGGCGAAGCCGGCGTACTGGGGTCTCGTCGACCCCGCGCGGCTGGACTGAGGCCGGGGCAGCCCCCCGAGGGCGTGCACCGACCCGCCCGGGTCCCCCGGACGTCAGGCGGGCGTCCCGTCCCGGGCGAGCCCCGCGGCCTCGCGCGTGCGCCGGTTCGCGTGCGGCGACCAGCGCGGCACCGTGACCCCGAGCGCGACGGCCGCGAGGAGCGCCAGCCCGCCCGTCGCGGCCACGCCGAGCGCGAGGCTGCCGAGCGCCGCTCCCCCGGCGACGACGAGCGGACCGGCGGCGACGCCGGAGTCCTGCAGGAGCCGCCACGCCCCCAGGAACTGCGACCGGGCAGCCGGCGGCGCGACGTCCGCGCCGAGGGTCATGAGCAGCCCCGAGCCGATGCCGTTGCCGAGACCCAGCGCCATCGCGGCGACCGCGAGCGCGGGCAGCGTGCCGGCGAGCGGCAGGAGCAGCAGCGCGACGCCCATCACCAGCATCGACGGGATCGCGACCCACAGCCGCCCGCGCCGGTCCATGACGTGGCCCGCGGGGTAGAAGAGCAGCATGTCGACCGCGCCGGAGAGCCCGAAGACGAGGCTCGTGGTGGCCGGCGCGAGCCCGAGGTGCTCGGACCACAGCGGCAGCACGACCTGGCGGGCGCCTCGCACCGCGCCGACGAGGAGCACCCCGACACCCAGGGACGTCAGGACGCGCCGGTGCTGGCGCAGCACCGCGCGCACCGGGACCCGGGCCGCGGTGCGCCGCCGCACCGTCTCGGCCCCCGCGGCGTCCGGCACCGCGAGCACGACGGCACCGGCGAGCAGCGCGGTGGCCACCGCGAGGCCGAACGCCGCGGACGTCCCGCCGAGGTGCACCGCGAGCGCCCCGGCGAACGGCCCCAGGAACAGCCCGATGCGGCTGACGCCGCCGAGCGTCGACAGCGCCCGGGCACGGGTCTCGACCGGGGTGATCTCCGTGAGGTACGACTGCCGGGCCAGCTGGTAGACCGACGCCGTCGCACCGGTCCCGAGCACGGACACGGCGAGCACGAGCAGGTCCTGGGACAGCGCCGCGCCCGTGAGCGTGAGCGCCGCGACGCCCGAGGCGACGAGCATCGCCCGGCGGTCGCCGACGCGCGCCGCGAGCCAGCCCGCGGGCACGTCGCCGAGGATCTGGCCGACGCCGACCATCGCGGCGAGCAACCCGGCGAGCGCGAGCGACGCGCCGCGCTGGGACGCGGTCACGGCGACCATCGGCACGGCCGCCCCGATGCCCACCTGGAAGACGAGCGCGGGCAGGTACACCCCGGCGAGCGACCGGCGGTCGAGAAAGGCCGGCGCGCGGCGGGTGGTGCTCATCACCCGTCAGTCTCGCCCGGCACCCCGCCGGTCGCAGCGCGGTGGCGCCGGTCGCGAGCACGCCGCGTCGCTGCCCGGCGCCGGTGATGCACGCCACCCGGCACCGGCGTCGCACCCCGCCCGGCGCCGGTGTCGCACGCCACCCGGCACCGGCGTCGCACACCCCGGACGCGCGGCGCCCCGGGCTCAGCGCGGCAGCCGCAGGACCGCGCGCGCGCCCCCGAGCGCTGCGTCCCCGAGCTCCACGTCGCCGCCGTTCTCGCGCGCGACCTCGCGCGCGATGGCGAGCCCGAGGCCGCTGCCGCCCGCCTCGCGCTCGCGGGCGTCGTCGAGCCGCACGAAGCGCTCGAAGACGCGCTCGCGGTCCGGCGCGGGGATGCCGGCGCCGTCGTCCTCCACGGTGACCGCGCCGTCCACCACCGTGACCGCGACGTGCCCCGCCGCGTGCCGCACGGCGTTGTCGAGCAGGTTGCGCACGACGCGCAGCGCCGCCGCGGGGTCGGCGTGCGCGCGGCCGGCGCCGGTGACGGTGAGGCGCACGTCGGTGCGCGCCGCGACCGCACCCGACGCCTCGGCAGCGCCCCGCACGACGTCGAGGAGGTCGAGCTCGACGCGCTCGGCGCGCGTCGAGCCGACCCGTGCGAGCAGCAGGAGGTCGTCGACGAGCGCCTGCATGCGCAGCACCTCGCCCTCGAGGTCCTCGGCGAGCTCGGCGCCGCTGTAGGCGTCGGGGTGCGCACGGGCCACCTCGATCGACGTCCGCAGGGACGCGAGCGGCGAGCGCAGCTCGTGCGCGGCGTCGCCCACGAACGTGCGCTGCCGCGCGGCGGCGACCTCGAGCCGGTCGAGCATCTCGTTGAGCGTGCGTGTCAGGGCACCGAGCTCGTCGTGCGCGCGCCGGACGGGCAGCGAGCCCGGGCCCCCGGTGCGGGCGACCTGCGCGGCCGCCTGCCGGAGCTGCTCGACGGGGTGCAGCGCACGCCCGAGGACCGTCCAGATCACGACCGCGAGCAGCGCGGTGAGGACCGGGACGACGCCGACGAGCGCGAGCCGGAGGGCGTCGAGCAGCCCGCGCACCTCCGCGAGCGGCACGGTCGCGACGACCGTCACGGGGGAGCCCCGGTAGGTCTCGGCGAGGACGGCGACCCGGGCGTCCCCGTCGTAGGCGCTGCGGTCGGTCCCGGTGACGACGACGTCGCCGGTCGCGGCCGCCTCCGAGCGCAGGCCCCGCACCGCGTCCGGCGGCAGCACCGGGAGCGTGCGGCTGGCGTTCGGGGAGGACGCGACGACCGCGCCGTCCGCGTCGAGGAGCTGGACGAGCTCGCCCGGCTCGCCGACCGGGAGCGCCTCGGGCAGCCGGTCGTCGCCCACGAGCGTGGCCACCGTGAGGGCGCGGTCGCGCGCGATGTAGTCGAGCGCGTCGACGCGGCTCACCGAGAGCACGTTCGTGAGGATGAGCGCGCCGGCGGCGAGGCCCGCGCACAGCACGCCCGAGGTCAGCAGGGTGAGCCGGAGGCGCAGCGACCAGCGCCCGGGCCCGCGGGCCGGCGCAGGCTCGGCCCCAGGTGCCCTCGTCCCCGTCATCCGGCCGCGCGGTACCCCGCACCGCGCACGGTCGCGACGACGTCCCGCCCGAGCTTGCGCCGCAGGTACCCGACGTAGACCTCGACGACGTTGAGGTCCTCCCCCGACCCGTCCCACACGTGGTCGCGCAGCTCGACCTTGCCGACGACCCGGTCGGCGTGCCGCATGAGGTACTCGAGCAGCGCGGTCTCGCGGGTCGTGAGCGCGACGACCTCGCCCGCGCGGGTCACGACGCGCGTCGCAGGGTCGAGCACCACGTCGCCGACCTGCAGGACCGCCGGCCGGGCGTGCGCAGGGCGGCGCACGAGCGCGCGCAGCCGGGCCACGAGCACCACGAAGGAGAACGGCTTCGTCAGGTAGTCGTCGGCCCCCACGTCGAGGCCGTCGGCGACGTCGTGCTCGCCGTCCTTCGCGCTCAGGAGCAGCACAGGCGTCCAGACGCCCAGCGCACGCAGGTCCGTGACGACGTCGTAGCCGTTGCGGCGCGGCAGCATGATGTCGAGCACGATCGCGTCGTACTCGTTCTCGGTCGCGAGGTGCAGCCCGGTCGCGCCGTCGAACGCGACGTCGACCGCGAAGCCCTCCGCCGTGAGCCCGCGGTGCAGGGCGCGCACGAGCCCGCGTTCGTCGTCGACCACCAGGACCCGCACAGGAGGAGCATCCCACCGCCCGCCCCCCGGGTCCCCACCGCCGGGCTTCAGCCCCTCTCAGCGCGCCCTCAGCCACCGGGGCGCACAGTGGAGCCATGACCGAGACGACCGAGCCCTCGAGCACCCCCCGCTCCTTCTCCCAGCGCGCCCGCTGGGCCGTCCCGGCGGTCGCCGCCGTGGCCGTCGCCGGCGCGTTCGTCGCACCCCCGCTGCTCGCCTCCGCGGGCGCCGAGGGCCTGCCCGACGTGACCCCGGCCGAGCTCATCAGCTCCGTCGCCGCCGCCGAGCCCGTCCCGATGAGCGGCACGCTCGTCTACACCGCGCGCCTCGGGCTCCCCGAGATCCCGTTCGGCGAGGTCGGCGGCGCGGACCCGATCGCGCTGCTCGGCGGCAGCTCGACGCTGCGCGTGTGGACCGACGGGTCGGAGCGCTCGCGCGTCTCGCTGCTCGGGTCGGTCTCCGAGTACTCGGTCGTGCGTGACGGCGCCGAGGCGTGGACCTACTCGAGCTCCGACGAGGAGGTCGTGCACTACGCGCTGAGCGCCGAGGACCAGGCCCGCTACGACGCGCTCGCCGAGCAGGCGCGCGCCGGGACGCTCCCCGAGGTCGCCGGCGAGCTGCCGACGCCCGACGAGGTCGCCGGGCACGTCCTGGCGCAGGCCGAGCAGTTCTCGTCGGTGACGCTCGACTCCGAGCTCACCGTCGCCGGGCGGGACGCGTACCAGCTCGTCGTGACGCCGAAGGCCGGCGCGGAGACGCTGATCGCCCGCACCGTGGTCGCGGTCGACGCGGAGACGTCGACGCCGCTGCGCGTGCAGGTGTGGAGCACGCAGGACGAGGACGCCCCGGCGCTCGAGGTCGGCTTCACCGACGTCGCGTTCGAGGCACCCGACGACGCGGTGCTCGCGTTCTCCGCCCCGGCGGGTGCGAGCGTCAAGGACGTCGAGGTCCCGCTGCCGAGCGCCGCGGACCTCGCCCAGGTGCCGTCCGCGAAGGACGCGCAGGAGCTGCCCCCGGGCGTCACGGTCACGGGCACCGGCTGGGAGTCGGTCACCGAGGTCACCGGGCTCGACGTCGCGAACCTCGTCGCGGGCGACCCGGCCGCGCTCACGAGCGTCCCGGGCGCGGGGAAGAGCTTCGGCTCCGAGAGCGCGCAGGACCTCATCCAGGAGTTCGCGCCGACCGACGAGAACGGCCAGCACGGCGTGCCGGACCTCGACACGAGCGCGCTCTACGACCAGCTCACGACCGAGGTCCCCGAGGGCCGGCTGCTGAGCTCGTCGCTGCTGAGCGTGCTCGTGACGACCGACGGGCGCGTCTTCGCCGGGGCCGTTCCCGCGGACGTCCTGCGCGGGATGGCGTGACGGGGACGACCGTGGCGTCCGACGTGACCGCGACGGCGGGCAGCGCACAGCTGCCCGCCGTCGGCGGCACGCCCGGCGACCACGACCTCGCGGTGCGGACCGACGGCCTGACCAAGCGCTTCCGCTCGGGTCAGGTCGCGGTCGACGGCATCGGGCTGCGCGTGCCGCGCGGCTCGGTGTACGGGTTCCTCGGCCCGAACGGCTCGGGCAAGACGACGACGATCCGGATGCTGCTCGGCCTCGTGCGGCCGACGAGCGGGCGGGCGTGGCTGCTCGACGGCGCGATGCCGGAGGCGGGCGCCACGGTGCTCCCCCGCGTCGGTGCGCTCGTCGAGGGACCCGCGTTCCACCCCTACCTCACCGGGCGGGCCAACCTCGCCCGCCTCGACGCGAGCGACGCGACGGCCGACCCGCGCACGTCCCGCCGGCGCAGCGAGGACGCGCTCGAGCGCGTCGGGCTCTCCGCTGCCGCCGCGAAGCCGTACCGGCAGTACTCGCTCGGGATGAAGCAGCGCCTCGGGCTCGCCGCCGCGCTGCTGCGCCCCCGCGAGCTGCTCGTGCTCGACGAGCCGACCAACGGGCTCGACCCGCAGGGCACACGCGAGGTCCGCCACCTCGTGCGCGAGCTCGCCGACGCCGGCACGACCGTGCTCGTCTCCTCGCACCTGCTCGCCGAGATCGAGCAGGTGTGCACGCACATCGGGATCATGAGCCGGGGCCACCTGCTGCTGCAGGGCGAGCGCCAGGCGCTGACCGACCGCGGCACCGCGCACGTGGGCGTCACGACGTCGCTCGCGCACGTCGGCGCCGTCGCGGAGGTCCTGACGGGCCTCGGGCTCACCGAGGTCACGACCGACGGGCCGACCCTGCGCGCGCTGCTCGCGAGCACGCCGCCCGAGAAGATCTCGGCGGCGATCGTGCACGCAGGGCTCGACCTCGTGGGCCTCGAGGTCACGCGCCCGAGCCTCGAGCAGGTCTTCGTGGAGCTGACCGGGGAGGGCTTCGATGTCGCACGCTGAGGCCCTCGGGCTCGTCGACCCGCCCGCCGCCGCACCGGCCGCGGCGCCCGTCTCGGTCGCGCACCGGCGCGGCGCGTGGGCACGGCTGATGCGCAGCGAGCTGCGGCTCGTCTTCGGCCGGCGCCGCAACCAGGTCCTGCTCGCCGGGCTCGCCGCCGTCCCGCTGCTGCTCGGCACCGTGCTGCTCGTGACGCAGGACTCCGCGCTCGGCGGGCAGGGTCCCGGCTTCGTGGGGCGCGTGACGGGCAACGGGCTGTTCCTCGTGGTCGCCGCGCTGTTCCTGTGCCTGCCGTTCCTGCTGCCGCTCACCATCGGCATCGCGTCGGGCGACGCCGTCGCGGGCGAGGCGTCCGCGGGGACGCTGCGCTACCTGCTGACCGTGCCCGTCTCGCGGACGCGGCTGCTCGGCGTCAAGGCGCTCGGCGCGCTCGCGTTCGCGGGTGCGGCGGTCCTCGCGATCGCGGTGGTCGCGTTCCTGACGGGTGCGGCGTACTTCGGCCTCGACGACATGGCGCTGCTGTCGGGGTCGACGATCCCGCTCGGCACCGGCATCGGGCGCATGGCCGGTGTCGTCGCGTACGTCGCCCTCTCCATGACGGGGCTCGTGGCCGTCGGGCTGTTCCTCTCGACGCTCACCGAGGTGCCGGTCGGGGCCATGGCGGCCACCGTCGTCGTCGCGATCGTCTCGGCGGTGCTCGACACCCTCCCGCAGCTCTCCGCGATCCACGGCGGGCTGCTCACGCACCACTGGCTCGACTTCGCGGAGTTCCTGCGCGTCGAGGTCGGCTGGGACGTGCTCGCGCAGGGGCTCGCGGTGCAGGGCGCGTGGGTCGTCGTGTTCGGCTCGCTCGCGTGGGCCCGGTTCACGACGGCCGACGTCTCGTCCTGACGCCGGCACGCGGCGGCCCGCGGGTCGGCCCCGGCGGCTGCGGGGCGAGCGCGCTCCTCGCCCGGTGGCCGGTCGGGGCCGCCGCCGGGCCTCACGCGTCGAGGTCGGTCACGACCGCGTAGTGGTCCGACGGCAGCACGCCGTCGACCTCCGCCGCGCCCGCGAGCACGCTCCCGTGCGCGCGGACCGGGCCCCCCGGGCTTCCCGGGCGTGCGTACACGTGGTCGATCCGGCGGTCGATCTGCTTGACGGCCTCGAGGGGTGCGAACGGCACCGCGGAGCTGAGCGTCACGGCGTCCGGGTCCCCTCCGCCCGCGGTCCACAGGTCCGTCGCGACCGCGTCGAGCGGCGCGAGCTCGGGCGCGCCCGGGCCGGCGTTGAGGTCGCCCAGGAGCAGCACGGGGAGGTCGCCGTCGAGGCCCGGGTCCGTGAGCAGGCCCGCGAGCGCCCGGGTCTGCGCGAGGTGGTCGTCCGCGCGGTCGACCTCCCACTCGGTGCACGCGACGACCACGTGCAGCGGGCCCACGGGGTGGTCGAGAGTCGCGACGAGCGCGGCGGGCGGCTCCCGGTGCTGCGCCGGGAGCACGTGCCGGGCGACCTCGCGGACCGGCCAGCGGCTCACGAGCCCGACGCCCATCTCGACGCCCACCTGCTCGGGGTGCTCGGCCGGCTCGGGCACGGGCGGGACCGAGATCGGCACGAACGCGGCGTGCTGCCCGAGGCGAGCGGCGAGCACGTCGGCCTGCGAGCGCCCGTCCGCACGCCAGGCCTCCTGGAGCCCGAGCACGTCCGGACGGACCGCCTCGACGACCGCCCCGATCGCCTCCTGGCGTGCCCGCCACGCCGGACCGCCGAAGCGCCACCACACGTTCCACGTCATGAGCCGCACCCGCCCACCGTAGGAACGCCGGCCCGCCGGAGGAAGGTGCGGCGGGTGCGAGGTCCGGAACCCGCCAGGCCCGCGGCGTGCCGGGCGGGGGTCCCGGGCTGCGCGGTGGCCGGGCTGCGGGGTAGCCGGGCTGCGCGCCGTCCGGGCTGCGCGGGTTCCGGGCTGCGCGGTGTCGGTGGGCGCCGGTAGACAGGGGGCGACGGAGCGCGCGTCCACGGGAGGCCCGCGGCGCGCGCACCAGCCCGACGACGAGGAGCACGCCCATGCCGGTCCGCTGGTACTCCGTGGTGGTCGACTGCACCGACCTGCGGGCGCAGTCCGCGTGGTGGGCGCAGGTGCTCGACTGGGTCGTCGCCTACGAGGACGACGAGGAGTCGATGATCGTGCCGCCGCACGCGCTCGACGGGGCGCGGGACGTCCCGGTCGAGGAGCGGGGACCCGGTCTGTGCTTCGTGCAGGTCCCCGAGCGCAAGCAGGTCAAGAACCGCCTGCACCTCGACCTCGCGCCCCGCGCCGGCGAGGACCAGGCCGAGGCGGTCGAGCGGCTGCTCGCGCTCGGCGCGACGCGGGCCGACGTGGGGCAGGCCGGCGACGTCTCGTGGGTCGTGCTCGCCGATCCCGAGGGCAACGAGTTCTGCGTGCTGAGCCCGCGCGACTGAGCCGTGTTCGAGGGCTTCGCGGAGGACCGGGTCCCCGCCCGTGACGTGGACCTGCTCGTGCGTCACGGCGGGAGCGGCCCCGCGGTGCTGCTGCTGCACGGCCACCCGCGCACGTCCGCCACGTGGCACCGCGTCGCGCCCCTGCTCGTCGACCGCGGGTTCACGGTCGTGTGCCCGGACCTGCCCGGGTACGGGCGCTCCGGGAAGCCGCGTCCCGCGCCGGGGCACGAGCCGCACGCCAAGCGTGCGGTCGCGGAGCGGCTGCTCACGGTGATGCGGGCGCTCGGGCACGAGCGGTTCTGCGTCGCCGGGCACGACCGCGGCAGCTACTCCGCGCTGCGCCTCGCGCTGGACCACCCGGGCGTCGTGGACCGCGTCGCACTGCTCGACTGCCTGCCGATCAGCGAGCACCTCGCGCGCGCGGACGCCCGGTTCGCGACCGCCTGGTGGCACTGGTTCTTCTACGCCCAGCCCGAGCTCCCGGAGCGGGTGATCACCGCGGACCCGGACGCCTGGTACCGCGGCGACCCCGAGGTCATGGGGCACGAGAACCACGCCGAGTGGCGCGCGGCGGTGCGGGACCCCGAGGTCGTGCGCGGCATGCTCGAGGACTACCGCGCCGGGCTCACGGTGGACCGGCGCGACGAGGAGGCCGACCGGGCCGCGCGGCGCGGGGTCGAGCCGCCGCTGCTCGTGCTGTGGTCGACGCGCGACGACCTCGAGCAGCTCTACGGGGACCCACTGGGGATCTGGCGGGACTGGGCGCGCGACGTCCGGGGTCACGGCATCGACTCGGGGCACCACGTGGCCGAGGAGGCGCCCGGCCCGCTGGCCGCGGCGCTCGCCGCGTTCTTCGGCGCCCGTTGAACCGACGCGGGATCCTTGACGTGCAGGTATTTACCTGCATAACGTGAATCGTGACCGACGACGGGGACGACGTGTTCAAGGCGCTCGCCGACCGCACCCGCCGCCTGCTGCTCGACCGGCTGCACGAGCGGAACGGTCAGACCCTCGGCGAGCTCGCCGACGGCACCGGGATGGCGCGGCAGTCCGTGACGCAGCACCTCGACCTGCTCGAGGCCGCGAACCTCGTCAGCACCGTGCGGCAGGGCAGGACCCGGCTGCACTACCTCAACCCGGTCCCCCTCCACGAGCTCCAGGAGCGGTGGATCGACAAGTTCGAGCGCCCGCGCCTGCGGGCCCTCAGCGACCTACGACGACGAGCGGAGGACGCCATGGCCGAGACGCCGGCGTTCGTGTACGTGACCTACATCGACGCGACCCCGGAGCGGGTCTGGGAGGCGCTCACCGACGCCGACCTGACCGCGCGGTACTGGGGCCACAGCAACGTGTCCGACTGGCAGGTCGGCTCGGGCTGGGAGCACCGGCGCACCGACGGCAGCGGGACCGCCGACGTCGTCGGCACGGTGCTCGAGAGCGAGCCCCCGCACCGGCTCGTGACGACGTGGGCGCTGCCGGGCGCGGACCTCGTCGAGGGCTCCTCGCGCGTCACGTTCGACGTCGCGCGCTACGGCACGATCACCCGGCTCACGGTCACGCACGTCGACCTGACCGAGGAGGACCGCCGCGAGGCGGCGTCCGGCTGGGCCGCGGTGCTGTCCAACCTCAAGACGTTCGTCGAGACCGGGCGGACGCTCTCCGAGGTGCCGTGGGCGCGGGACCGCACGTGAGCCCGGGGCCCGCACGCGGCGGCCCGCCCGACCGCGACGGCTACGAGCTCGAGTTCGAGGACACCTTCGAGGGCCCCGACCTCGACCCCGCCCGGTGGGTCCCGCACTACCTCCCGCAGTGGAGCTCGCGCGCGGCGTCGGCCGCCCGGTACGCGCTCGGGGACGGCACCCTGCGGCTCCGGGTCGAGGAGGACCAGCCGCCGTGGTGCCCCGACCTCGACGGGCAGCTACGCGTGTCCTCGCTCCAGACGGGGGTGCTCTCGGGCCCCGTCGGCAGCCGCGTCGGGCAGCACCGGTTCCACCCCGACGCGGTCGTGCGGGAGGCGCAGGAGGAGCAGCGGCTCTGGACCCCGCAGTACGGCTGGGTCGAGATGCGCGCCCGTGCGACCGACGACCCCGCGGCGATGGTCGCGCTGTGGATGATCGGCGTCGAGGACTCCCCCGAGCGCTCGGCGGAGATCTGCGTCGCGGAGATCTTCGGCCGGGACGTCCGCCCCGACCGGGCGCTCGTCGGGATGGGCGTGCACCCGTTCGGCGACCCCACGATCGTGGACGAGTTCGCCGCGCAGCCCGTCGCGATCGACGCGCGCGAGGCGCACACCTACGCGGTCGACTGGACGCCCGAGCACGTGGACTTCCTCGTCGACGGCGTGCACGTCACGCGCGTCGCGCAGTCCCCCGCGTACCCGATGCAGCTCATGCTGAACGTGTACGCGTTCCCGGCGGCCGACGGCGGCCCGCCGCCCGGGCCGTGGCCCAAGGACTTCGTCGTCGAGCACGTGCGCGGGTACCGGCGGGCGGACGGGCCGAGCGGGCTGACGGGCGGAGCAGGCTGACGGGCGGAGCAGGCTGACCGTCACGTGAACGAGCAGCGCCCACCCGCCCGCCGGCCCCGACCGGTCAGCCTCGCGACCGGCGCGCGGTGACGAGCAGGTACTCCCAGTCCATGACCGTCGCGCCGTCCGCCTGGCGCGCGTGGCCGGCGGCGAGGGCCGCGAGCGCCTCGTCGAGCTCCGCGGCCCGCTCGGCGTCGTCCCCGATCGCGCGGTACACCGCGATCGTCGGGCCGTAGCACGCCTTGAAGAAGTCCCGGAAGTCCTCGGGGGCCGCGAACCGGTCCACCGTGAGCGTGCGTCGCTCGACCACCACGTCGTCCACCCCGTCGCCGAGCAGCGCCCGCACGTGCTCCTCGCGCCCCCACAGCGGAGGCGGCTGCGCGCCGGGCGGGGACGCCGGCGCGTAGGGCTTCATCGTCGCGAACATCTGCCCGACGAAGCCCTCGGGCGTCCAGCTGAGCACCCCGACGCGACCACCGGGACGGACGACGCGCACGAGCTCGTCCGCCGCCCGGGAGTGGTGCGGCGCGAACATGATCCCGATGCACGAGAGCGCGACGTCGAACTCGCCGTCGGCGAACGGCAGCGCCTCGGCATCGGCCTCGCGCCACTCGACGTCGAGCCCGCGACCGTCCGCCGCGCGCCGGCCCGCCTCGAGCAGCGCCGGGGTCAGGTCCGAAGCGACCACCCGCGCGCCCGCGAGCGCCGCGGGCAGCGACGCGTTCCCCGACCCGGCCGCGACGTCGAGCACCCGCTCCCCCGGCCCGACCCGCAACGCGTCCACGAGCGCGGGCCCGAGGCCGCCGACGACCTCGCTCGCGACCGCCGGGTAGTCACCGAGCGCCCACATCGCCCGGTGCCGGGCCTTGAGCGCGCGGTCCGCGTCCGTCGCGTCGACGATCTCCGTCATATCCGTCCTCCTCGTCGGTGCCCCCGCACGCCGGGCGGGGGTCACCTGTGCGGAGCCCGGGGCAGGACCGCAGATACCGAGGGCGTCGTCGAGCGCGTGCGCGGTACCGCCGGGCGGACGGCCCGAGCCGGCTCCTACGAGGGTCGGCGTCAGCGCGAACGACGCAGGCGCGGGACGGCGGCCCGCGCGCGCTCCCCCACCACGTCCAGGAGCAGCCCGACGGCGCTCCCGAGCATGAACACGTCCTTCGCGAGACCGATGCCCTCCTGGCTGGGCCGGATGCCGTCCTCGCGCGTCATGCCCGGCGTCTTGAGGTACAGCCCGACGAGACCGCCCGAGAACCCGGCGAGGCCCGCCGCAGCAAGGCCCGTCGGGACGACCGGGAGCAGGAGTGCGGCACCGAGCGCGATCTCCGCGGCCGAGAGCGCCCGGACGAACGTCCGCGGGTCGACGTCGGCGAGGAACGGGTAGGCCTGTGCGGCCATGCCGTGCAGGCCCGCGGCCGTCTCCGCGTCGACGCCCCGCTTGCCGAGCCCGGAGTCGAGGACGTACGCACCGATCGCCACCCGGGCCGGAAGGTGTCGCAGCCTGACCGATCCCATGGGTGCCTCCCGAGTCCGCGCGACGGCCGAGACACCACCGTACGGCGCGGTCCCGGCCCCCCGCCCGGCGAGCGACCCGGGTCCGGGCGGGTGGCCCCGGGTCCCGGCGGGTGCCCCGCGTCCGGGCGGGTGCCCCGCGTCCGGGCGGGTGCCCCGCGCCGCGGGCTCCCCCGACGCCGGACGGAGGGCGTCGGCCCGTCACCTCCGGCCCGGCACCCAACGTTCCGGCACGCTGGGACGTTGACGTGGGGGACAGCGCGACGCCGTGCGCGCTCGGGGAAGGGGTCGACGTGGCGCAGTGGTCCGATCTGCTCGAGGAGGTCGTGCGTACCCGGCGGGTGGCCCTCGTCGGGTACGCCTGCCTCCTCACGCTCGACCGCCGGCAGGCCGACGACCTGGTCCAGGAGGCGCTGGTCCGCACCTTCGCGCGCCGCCGCTCCCTGAGCGACGTGCACGACGCCGAGGCGTACGTGCGCAGCGCGATGCGGACGGCGTTCCTCGACGACCTGCGCCGTCGCCGCACGCGCACCGACAAGGCGCACCTGCTCCGCGAGGCGGACACCCGCCGGTCGCCGGACGAGACCGCGGTGACCGGGGTCGACGTCCGGTCCGCGCTGGCCGCGCTGCCGGCACGCGAGCGGGCGTGCATCGTGCTCCGGTACATCGACGACCTCACGGTGGCCGACGTCGCCGCAGGCCTCGGGGTGAGCCAGGGCGCGGTCAAGCGGTACCTGTCCGACGGCACGAAGACCCTGCGGGCGGTCCTCGGGGACGACGCCGTGTCCTGGCCCGCCGAGGGAGACGAGCCGACGGTGCCCGTCGCCGCGCGTCACGAGAGGAGCGGGCGATGACCCGGGACCTGCGCTCGCTGCTCGAGGAGTTCGGGGACGACGAGGGGCGCGCCGTCGTGCAGGCCTCGCCGGACCCCACCACGCAGGCACGCACCCTCGCGGCGCGCGTGCGCCGGCGCTGGGCGCTCTGGGGCTCGGGCGCCGCCGTCGCGGCCGTCGCGCTCGCCGTCGGCGGGTCCGCCCTCCTGGACGGGCTCCCCGACCGCAAGCAGGCGCTCCCGGCAGTGTCCCCCACCCCGTCCACGACCCGGTCGGCCGCACCTACGCCGACCCCGACATCGACCCCGACACCGACGGCGGTGCAGCCGACCGCCACGCCGGACCCGCCGGTGACGCCCGAGCCGCCCGTCACCCCGGTGCTCGAGCTCGGGCCGGGCGGCAGCGTGGCCGGCTTCGGGCCGGACGCCGACGCCGCTCCGGTCGTCGCGCACCTCAGCGAGCTCTTCGGCGGACCGCCGCAGGACGAGAGCGGGACCGAGGTGCAGGGACTCGTCACGGCGAGCGGGTTCGCGTGCTCGACGAACCGCCGGCCGGGCGCCTACCTCTCCTGGGGAGACTTCGCCCTGATCGTGCGCACCGACGACGACGCGCGCACCCCCGTGCCGCCGTACGTGGCGGGCTGGGTCACCCCGAGCTACCTCACGGACCTCAGCGTCCCGCCTCGGGACGACCTCACGACCGTGGACCTCCGGACCGCCGAGGGCGTACGTCGGGGCGACCCGCTCAGCACGCTGCAGGCGGCCTACCCGGGGCTCCGAGGGCCGCTGTCGGCCGGGCCCGGTCCGGAGGTCCGGCTCTGGTTCACCGAGCAGGGCGACCGCGAGGGCATCCGTTTCATGACGGACGTGGTCGACGGCGCCGCGGAGCACGTGGTCACGTCGCTGAGCGGCGGGTACTCGTGCGGCGAGTGACGGCGCGCGAGCGGCGGGGACGGTCGCTCGCGTGCAGGCACCGCGCGCGGGGAGCAGGCTGGTGCCATGGACGAGCTGCTGAGCCTGCACCGGGTCAACGCCGAACGCTTCTCCCGACTGGTCCACCGCGTGGGGCCGCCTGACGACCCGGCGTGGCAGCGGTCCACGCCGTGCAGCGAGTGGACGGTGCGCGACCTCGTGAACCACCTGACGTCCGAGCAGCTGTGGGCGCCCGAGCTCCTCGCGGGCCGGACCGTTGCCGAGGTGGGCGACCGCTTCGACGGCGACGTGCTCGGCGCGGACCCGGTCGCCGCCTGGGACGCCGCGGTCGCCGCCTCGCTCGCGGCGTTCGAGGAGCCGGGCGCGCTGGGCCGGACCGTCGACCTCAGCCGGGGGCCCACCGCGGCGCACGACTACCTCGACGAGATGCTCACCGACCTCGCGGTGCACGGCTGGGACCTCGCGCGCGGGCTCGGCGTCGAGGACGACATGGATCCCGCGACCGTCGACCGGCTGCTCGTCGAGTGGTCCGACCGCACGGACGAGCTCGGTCCCGGGCCGGTGTTCGCCGGGCCGCTCGACGTGCAGGACGACGCCGACCAGCAGACGCGGCTCCTCGCGCTGTTCGGCCGCCGGGCCTGACGAGGACGTCCGCCGGCCGACCGGAGCCGCCCGCCGCGCCGGCCGGGTCGCCCCCCGGGTCGGCCCGGCCGGCCACCGTCGAGCGCCGGCTCGCCCGGGACCGCCGCGCTCGTCGCGCTGGCGTCAGCCCTCGTCGAGCGCCGACGGCTTGTGCACGGCCTCCCGACCCGTCTTGTCGCTGCGCACGAGGTACTGCGGCTCGTCCTTCGACGCGCGGACGGTGCGCCCGGCCGCCTCGGTGTCCTCGGTGATCTTCTTCTCGACCTTCCCCTCCACGGTCGAGCCGTGGCTGCGCCACGTCACCTCGTCGCCCTTGTGCAGGTCGTCGCCCATCGCGTGCTCCCCTCGTCGGCAGAACCCCAGCCTCGACCGCGCCACGGCCGGGCGCCACCGCGGGAGCCGCCCGCCGGCAGCCCCCGCGCGCGTAGCGGCCCCGTGCCCCGTCGGCACCGGACCCTCGTCCCAGGGCGGCCGCGCAGGTGCGCCGCTAGTGTCGGGCCGACCGGGAAGACACGTGCGAGCGCAGCAGCGGGGGTCCCCATGGCGGGCATCTGGCGAGTGAAGACCGTGGAGCAGTCGATCGCCGAGACCGACGAGCCGGGCCACCGGCTCAAGCGCACCCTCCGGGCGTGGGACCTCGTGGTGTTCGGCGTCGGCGTGATCATCGGCACCGGCATCTTCGTGCTCACGGGTCAGCAGGCCGCGACCAACGCCGGTCCCGCGGTCGTCCTGTCGTTCCTGCTCGCCGGGATCACGTGCGGTCTCGCGGCGCTCTGCTACGCCGAGCTCGCCTCGACGGTGCCGGTCGCCGGCAGCGCGTACACGTTCTCCTACGCGACGCTCGGCGAGCTCGTGGCCTGGATCATCGGGTGGGACCTGCTGCTCGAGCTCATGCTCGGCGCCGCGGTCGTCGCGCGCGGCTGGTCGGCGTACCTCGCGTCGCTGTTCGACCTGCCGCCGTGGCTCGCGGGCGACGCGGCACGGCCGGACTTCGCGGCGATCGCGATCGTCGTCGTGCTGGCGCTGCTGCTGATCCGGGGCTCGAAGACGTCGAGCCGGTTCACGGGCGTGCTCGTCGTGATCAAGGTCGCGGTCGTGCTGTTCGTGATCGGCCTCGGCGCGATGTACGTCGACACCGCCAACTACTCGCCGTTCGTCCCGCCCGCGCAGGCGGCGGAGGGCACGGGCGGCAGCGTGCTGCACCAGCCGATCGTGCAGGCGTTCCTCGGGCTCGAGCCGACCCACTTCGGCGCGTTCGGGGTCGTCGCCGCGGCCTCGGTCGTGTTCTTCGCGTACATCGGCTTCGACATCGTCGCCACGACCGCCGAGGAGACGCAGAACCCGCAGCGCGACATGCCGCGCGGCATCCTCGGCTCGCTCGCGATCTGCACGGTGCTCTACATGGCCGTGGCGTTCGTCCTCACCGGGATGGTGCCGTACGGCGACCTCAACACCGGCGCCCCGCTCGCCGAGGCGTTCGAGGCGGTCGGCATCACCTGGGCGGCGCGGCTCATCGCGCTCGGCGCCGTCGCGGGCATCACGAGCGTGATCCTCGTGCTCATGCTGGGCCAGACGCGCGTGCTCTTCGCGATGTCGCGCGACCACCTGCTGCCGCCGTCGCTCGCGCGCGTCCACCCGCGGTTCGGCACGCCGTGGCTCATCACCGTGGTGGTCGCGGGCGCGGTCGCGGTCCTCGCGGGCTTCGTGCCGCTCTCGGCGCTGTCCGAGCTCGTGAGCATCGGGACGCTGTTCGCGTTCGTCGTGGTGTGCCTCGGCGTGCTCGTGCTGCGCCGCACGCGCCCCGACCTGCCGCGCGCGTTCCGGACCCCCGGGGCGCCGGTGATCCCGATCCTCGGGGTGGTGGCGTGCGGCTGGCTCATGATCAACCTGCCGCTCGAGACGTGGCTGCGGTTCCTCGTGTGGATGGTCGTCGGGCTCGTGATCTACGTGCTGTACGGCCGTCGCCACAGCCGGCTCGGGCGGAGCCTGGCGGGAGCGTCCACGACGGGCGCCCCGAGCACGACGGGCGCCGGCACGGTCGGCGGCGGCGCGGCGCCGGTCCCCGGCGAGGGTGAGCGCCCCGCACGCTGAGCGCCGTCGCGCGTCGCCCGGCGACGGCGGGCAGCCGCACGACGACCGCGTGTCAGGGCCCCGGCGTACCGTCGGTCCATGGCCACCTGGGCGGACGTGCGCCGCTGCGCCGGGACGCTGCCGGAGACGACCGAGCAGCCCGAGCGCCACTGGGCCGTGCGCGGCCGGGCGTTCGTGTTCGAGCGCCCGTTGCGCGCCGCGGACCTGGCCGCGCTCGGCGGTCGCGCACCGGCGGAGGCCCCGCTCGGGGCATGGGTCGAGGACCTGGGCGCGAAGGAGGCGCTGCTCGCGAGCGAGCCCGAGGTCTGGTTCACCACGCCGCACTTCGACGGCTACCCGCTCGTGCTGGGGCGGCTCGACGCCCTCGACCCCCAGGAGCTCGCCGAGGTCGTGACGGACGCGTGGCTCGCGCGCGCCCCCGTGACGCTGCGCCGGCGGTGGCTCGCCGAGAACCCGCCCGCGTCGCCGTGAGCCGCGGTCCGGTCCCGGGCGCCGACCCGTCGCCGCGCCCCCGGAGCCGGTCCCGGCGAGGATCGGAGGGAGTCGGCAGGCGACGGACGGAGGCGGACCGGTGGACGACGACGCGGCGGCCTGGGCGCGGCTCGACCCGGACCAGCGGCGCGTGCTCGGGGCGCTGCTGGCGATGCAGCGGCAGTCCTGGGAGCAGGGCGTCGCGAGCCACGCGCTGCTCGACCTCGGGCTGACCGGCCTCGCCGAGGTCGTGGCGCGGGACGCCGTGACCCGGCAGACGGCCGAGGGCAAGCTCGCCGAGATCGAGGACGGTGGCATCGTGAACTCCGCGGCGAACGGCGAGGCGGTGCTGCGCGCGGCGCAGCGCACGGGTGACGCGCTGCTGCGCGAGGCGTTCGACCGCCAGGTCCGGTGGATCGTCCGCGACGCGCCGCGAGCGGCCGACGGCACCATGCTGCACCTCGTCGGCACGCGCGAGGTGTGGGTCGACTCGGTGTACATGGTCGTGCCGCTGCTCGTGCTCGCCGGCGAGGTCGAGGAGGCGGCGCGGCAGCTCGCCGGGCACCGCACCCGGCTCTTCGACCCCGCGACCGGGCTGTACTCGGCGCGGTGGGACGAGGACACGGCGCGGCTGACGCTCGCCGCGCCGTGGGGCACCGGGAACGGCTGGGTCGTCGCGGGGATCGCGCGGGCGCTGCACCTGATGGACGACTCGTCCGCGCCCGACGTCTCCGGGTTCCGCGCGGCCGCGGCCGCGCACGCACGCGGCGTGATCGACGCGTGCCTCGAGCACCGCGACGAGGACGGCGTCTTCCACGACGTGGTGACGGACGCGTCGACGTTCTCCGAGACGAACCTCGCGCAGATGCTCGCCTACGCGGTGCTCACGGGCGTCGCGGACGGGTGGCTGCCCGCGTCCTACACGTCCGTGGGTCGCTCGCTGGTCGCCGCGGCGCGCGCACGCGTCGACGCCCGCGGGTTCGTCACGCCGGTGTGCGGCGCGCCGCGGTTCGACCGGCCGGGCACGTCGGCGGAGGCGCAGTCGTTCTTCCTGCTGGCGACCGCCGCGGCGACGAGGTCGGGCGGCCGAGCCTTGTCGTGACTCCTCTTTACACCGTATAGTTCACGGTTTACGGCGTAAGGAGCATCGTGCACGCATCTCCGGCCGGCGCGGCCCGTGCCATGCCGCTCCTGTGGCGGCCGTGCGCGCCCGGCGGCGCACCCTCGGCGACGGCGACGACCTCGAGCCCACCGCCGGGACGCGGGTCGGCGCCCGTCCCGCTCGGGGTCGACGCCGTCGTCGACGCCGCCATCGCTCTCGCCGACGAGCGCGGCCTGTCCGGGGTGTCGATGCGTGCGGTGGGCGAGCGCCTCGGCTGCACAGCGATGGCGCTCTACACGCACGTCCCCACCAAGGCCGTGCTCGTCGACCTCATGCACGACGCCGCCCACGCCGAGCTCCCGCGCACGCACCCCGGCGCGACGTGGCGCGAGCGCGTCGAGTCGTGGGCGGACGCGACCTGGGCCTTCTACCTCCGGCACCCGTGGGTGCTCCAGGTCTCCCCCGCGCGGCCCCTGCTCGGACCCCACCAGTACGCCCAGCTCGACGGCCTGCTCGCGGCCGTCGAAGGGTCGGGGCTGCCGCCGAAGGACCTGCGCCGGCTCGCGAGCGCGCTGTTCCAGCTCGTCGGCGGGGTCGCGCAGACCGTCGCCGAGACGCGGCAGGCGGAGTCCGCGACCGGCGTCGCCGAGGACGCGTGGTGGTACGAGCGCTCGGCCCTGCTCGAGCAGGTCGCGACGGACTTCGACACGCGGTTCCCGACGGTCACCCGCCTCGCCGGCGAGGGCGCGTTCACGCTCGACGACGAGTCGGTGCCGTACCTCGAGCAGGAGGCGACCGAGACGTTCCGCACCGGCCTCGCGCTGCTGCTCGACGGGGTCGCGGCGCGCGTCGCGCGGGCGGCGTCATGAGCGTCGACCGCACGAGCGGGAGCGAGGACGCCGCAGGGGCGGGCGCCGCCGCACGGACCGGCACCTCCGCCGCCGGCACCGCCACGGCCACGGCCGAGGCGACCGAGGTGAAGGTCCCGCTGCGCGGGGAGAACCTGCGCGTCCTGTGGGGCTTCGTCCGTCCGCACGCGCGGGTCGTCGCCGTCGGGATCGTGCTCGGCCTCGGCGCGACCGCTGCGACCCTCGCCATGCCGCTCGCGACGAAGTGGGTGCTCGACACCCTGGGCACGGGCGCCTCGCTCGCGCGCCCCGTGGGGATCCTCGTCGGGCTCCTCCTCCTGGGCCTCGTGTGCGGGCTCGCGCAGTGGGTGCTGCTCGGGCGCCTCGCCGAGCAGGTCGTGCTCGACGCGCGCACCTCGCTCGTGCACCGGTTCCTGCGCGGGCGGCTCGGGGACGTCACGGAGCGCCCGACCGGTGAGCTCGTCACGCGCATCACGTCCGACACGGTGCTGCTCCGCGAGGCGGCGTCGTCGAGCGCGGTGCAGCTCGTCAACGGTCTGGTCTCGCTGGTCGGGACGGTCGTGCTCATGGCGGTGCTCGACCTGCCGCTGCTGCTCAGCACGCTCGCGGCCATCGTGGTGGTCGCGGTGCTGCTCGGGCTGCTCCTGCCGAAGATCGGGGTCGCCCAGCGCGCCGCCCAGGCGTCGGTGGGCCAGCTCGGCTCGGTGCTCGAGACGAGCCTGCGCGCGCTGCGGACCGTGAAGGCCAGCCGCGCCGAGGAGCGTCAGGTCGACCGCATCGTGCACGAGGCCGAGGAGTCGGCGCGGCACAGCGTGCGCGCGGTCTGGATCACCGCGGTCGCGTGGTCGATCGCGGGCGGTGGCATCCAGCTCGCGATCATCGCGATCCTCGCGATCGGCGCGTGGCGCGTCGACGCAGGGGCCCTGGCGGTCTCGACGCTCGTGGCGTTCCTGCTCTACGCGTTCAACATCGTCGACCCCATCACGACGCTGACCCAGACGTTCACGCAGCTGCAGTCGGGCGTGGCGGCGGCCGCGCGGATCCGCGAGACCGAGGGCATCGAGATCGAGGACGTGCACGCCGGCGGCACCCTGCCGGCGGGCGCGGCGTCCCCGGCCGTGCTCGAGCTCGACCAGGTGACGCTCACCTACCCGGGCGCGGACGCGCCCGCGGTGCACGAGCTGTCGCTCGCCGTGCCGCGCCGCGGGCACACCGCGATCGTCGGGCCGTCCGGCGCGGGCAAGACCTCGACGTTCTCGCTGCTGCTGCGCTTCGTGGACCCGACCGGCGGGTCGCTGCGGCTCGACGGCGTGCCGTTCGCCGACCTCAGCATCGACGCCGTGCGCTCGCGCCTCGCGTACGTCGAGCAGGAGACCCCGCTGCTGTCCGGGACGCTCCGGGAGAACGTGGTGATCCGCTACCCCGACGCGACCGACGACGAGGTGTGGCGCGCGCTCGACGCGGTCCGGCTCGGGGACCGCGTGCGGGCGCTCGCCGACGGGCTCGACACGGTCGTGTCCGCGACGAGCCTGTCCGGCGGGGAGCGCCAGCGGGTCGCCCTCGCCCGGGCCGTCGTGCGCGAGCCCGACGTGCTGCTGCTCGACGAGGCGACCGCGCAGCTCGACGGGCTCACCGAGGCGGCGATCCAGGACGTGATCGACCGCGTCGGCCGGGAGCACGCGGTGCTCACGATCGCGCACCGGCTGTCGACGGTGATCGACGCGCAGCAGATCGTGGTGCTGGAGGCCGGCCGCGTCCGGGCGACCGGGACGCACGCCGAGCTGCTCGCGACGGACGACCTCTACCGCGAGCTGGTGGCGGCGCTGCGGATCAGCACGGAGCCCGATCCGGTCTGACGGCCGCTCGGGGACGCCGTGGTCCCGGCGCGCTGCTCGGGAGGCCGAGCACGCGGCCCGCGCTCGCTCAGCGCCGCAGCACCCGCACGACCGACCGCACGCCCGCGAGCGCGAGCGCCCCGCCGACGACCCACGGCACCGCGTTGAGCACCGGGTCGAGCGCCTGGTGCCCGAGGTCGGCGCGGCTGCCCTCGCGACGCGAGGCGACCGGGTGGTGCGACGCCTCGCTCAGCACCCCCGTCTCCGTGACCGGGTTGTCCGGGCGCAGCGTCACGAACGACGCGAGGGCGTTCTCGAGGGCGTCCACCCGGTCGGCCCCGAGCAGCAGCAGCCAGTGCGCCGCCCGTGCCTCGCTGTACCGGGCGTACGCGAACCGGCGGATCGACCCCGAGACGCCGTGCAGCGGCGCGGCCGTGCCGAACACGGGCGTGAGCGACGCGTGCTCGATCGACCGCTCGCGCGGCGTGAGCTCCTCCTGGCGCTCGGGGAACTCCCAGTGGGCGCCGCTCGCCCCGGGGTCGAAGCGCTCGCGCGGCACCGCGGGTCGGTCGCGGGGGTCGCGGTCGACCCCCCAGCCGGGGATGCGCGCGCGCAGCTCGTCGAACGTCTCCGGGAGCGGGGGCTTCTCGGGCGTGTAGGCCATGGGGAGGTCCTCTCAGCTCGCGCTCGGGACGATCAGGGGCTTGATGCAGCCGTCGAGCTTCGCGGAGAAGATGTGGTACCCCTCCGCGATGTGCTCGAGCGGGATGCGGTGCGTGACGATGTCGTTCGGCTTGAGGTAGCCGTTGCGGATGTGCTCGAACAGCCGCGGCCACTGGCGCTTGACCGGGCACTGGTTCATCCGCAGCGTCAGGCCCTTGTTGACGGCGTCACCGAACTTGACCGCGCTGAACACCGGGCCGTACGCGCCCATCACCGAGATCGTGCCGCCCTTGCGCACCGAGTCGATGGCCCAGTTGAGCGCGATCGGCGACCCGCCCTGGAGCTTGAGCCGTGAGCCCGTGAGGTGCTGGAAGAAGCTCCCGTCCGCCTCGGCGCCGACGCAGTCGATCACGACGTCCGCGCCGAGGTGGCCGGTGGTCCGCTTCATGTGCACGATCAGGTCGTCGTGCTCGGTGAAGTTGACCGTCTCGGCGTGGGCGAACGTCCGCGCCTTCTCGAGCCGGTAGTCGAGGTGGTCGACGACGATCACGCGGCCCGCCCCCATGAGCCACGCCGACTTCGCCGCGAACAGCCCGACGGGCCCCGCGCCGAGCACCATCACGACGTCGCCCTCGTCGATGTCGCCGAGCTGCGCGCCGAAGTAGCCGGTCGCGAGCGCGTCGGTCATGAGCAGCGCGTCCTCGTCGTCGATCCACTCGGGGATCTTCTGCGGACCGACGTCGGCGAACGGCACGCGGACGTACTCGGCCTGACCGCCGTGGTACCCGCCGGTCGTGTGCGAGTAGCCGTAGATCCCGCCGACGGCCGTCGCGTTCGGGTTCACGTTGTGGCAGTTCGAGTACAGGCCGCGCGCGCAGAAGAAGCACGAGCCGCAGTAGACGTTGAACGGCACCATGACCCGGTCGCCGACCTGCAGGTTCTGCACCGAGGACCCGACCTGCTCGACGACCCCGATGAACTCGTGGCCGAAGGTCGTGCCGACGCGGGTGTCCGGCATCATCCCGTGGTACAGGTGCAGGTCGGAGCCGCAGATCGCCGCGAGCGTCACCCGCACGATCGCGTCGTTCGGGTGCTCGATCGCCGGGACGTCACGCTCCTCGACCCGGATCCGGTACGGACCCCGGTAGACCATCGCACGCATCAGCACCACCTCGTCGTCAGGTTCGGGAGATCGCCTTTTTCACCCTCGCACGACGGGTCCCGGGACGCGCGTCCAGCACCCGGGTGTGCGCCGGAGGCCCGGAGGCGGGGAGGATGCGGGGGTGACGACGACCAGCGAGACCACCGAGAACGGCCGGCGCCTGCGGTGCGCGCTGTTCGTCGACTTCGACAACGTGTACATCGGGCTGCAGCGGCTCGACCCCGCGGCGGCCGAGGCCTTCGCCGCGCACCCCGGCGACTGGCTGCGCGCCCTGGAGCAGGGCAGCGACATCGACGGCGACTTCACGCGCCGGTTCCTCGTGCGCGCGTGCTACCTCAACCCGTCGGTGTTCTCCCAGTTCCGGCCCAACTTCACGCGCGCCGGCTTCAGCGTCGTGGACTGCCCGTCGCTGACCCAGCAGGGCAAGAGCAGCGCCGACATCAACCTCGTGCTCGACGCGGTCGACGCCCTGAGCGCGCAGACCCGCTACGACGAGTTCGTCATCCTGTCCGCCGACGCCGACTTCACGCCGCTCGCGCTGCGCTGCCGGGCCGCCGACCGGCGGGTCACGATCGTCACCGCCGGCCCGGCCGCGAGCGCCTACCGCGCGGTCGCGGACACCGTCGTCACGGCCGACGAGCTCGTCGAGCTCGTGACCCCGCCCGCCGCGACCGAGCTCGTCGCCGTCGGGCTGTGGGCGGTCATCGTCGGGCTCGGGACGCTCATCCGGGGGCCGCTCGACGAC